>PLEQ01000212.1 GCA_003136475.1 Deltaproteobacteria bacterium | reverse complement strand
CGTCACCTCGAGCGAAGCGCAGCGTAGTCGAGAGGTCGCCTGTTAGCACCACTTCCCCGTCATCCAGAGCGCAGCGATGGATCGCAGTCTTAGTGCTGGCGTCGAATGAGTTTAGAGTTCTAGTTTTCGCAGAGGATCTTTACCTGCCGTCATCCTAGCGTCGTTAATTTTATTCCATCGAGTTTTATTGATATTATATTCTTTCATCTTGTTTTGTAGTTCCCCACCAATAATATCGGTGTGAAACAGCTCGTAGTCTTCAATAGCTCTTTGGTGAACATGGGGCTCGCCCACTCGGACAGTACTTCTAATACTTTTCACATAGGCTCCGGCCTCTGTAGCAGTCAGACCATAATTTCGAATTAAGAATACAGCTACCGCCTCAGCGCTGCGCCCTACACCACTTTTGCAGTGAACATAAACATCCGACCCTCTTAATAATATGTCTTCCTGATACCTTGCCGCCATTTCAAGTCGACCAATACTCACGGGATCGTTATCGGGCGACGCAACTTGATTTATCGTTAAATTAGATGAAATCTTCTTGGCTTCGAAATCTTCCACCACAGATACGGTTTCAATGCTTTTCCAGTCAATTGGTGGACTGCCTTTTGATTCCGCACTTTTTGTTGTTAGATAATCATTTATTTTACCACTGACAACGCTATCAGTTGGTAGGACGCCGAGATAGATTGTTCTTTCCAAAATTTCATTCGCATTAATAAGAGGCGAGCTGGGAAGGAGCGTCTTGTTTTTCCCGTTTACCGTTACTCCCGTTGAAAAATCAACAATCGAGTTATATGCCGGCTTTGTTCCGGCCAAGATCGCTCGCTCATTGGCTCTATAATTCCATTCAAAGTAGGGCCTCGAGAAGGGTTTAAGAAAATAAGCTACCAGCCCCCCTTCATGGGAAAGGGCATTTTTTACATAGACAATAGAGCCCACTGTCAGTCCTCCGCCTGCGAAAGCGGCAAGAACGATACCGATATTCTCAACGACTTGATCGGCTAGCTGACTCGGATCGAAAGAACTTGAATGCGAAGCCGTACTCGTATCGGTTGCGGTTGCGGTAGAGCTTGCTGCCATTTCAGCTTCGAAGGCTGCTTTAGCTTGCGGATCGACCGCCACTATAGATTCACCATCACCGGTTAAAATAAAGGGAGAATCCGCCATTCCCGGTGCATTGGGAATAGTACTGGTTTCGGTGCCGCTAGCACCAGCTTCCTGATTTAGCACGCTTGCTGAAGCTCCTCCGTCTGTAGATGCGCTTTGCGTGGAATTTGTTTTAGCCGTTTTGCAGGAAAAAAAGAGACCTATAAGTACAATAGCTAGCAGACGCATAGCGCTGTTCCTTTTTCTGTGAGAAGCTGTTTGAAAAGTCTGGAAGAGCTCCGACTGCGATTCTTCGCTACGCTCAGAATGACGAGCATTCTNNGAAAGGCTTTTCAAACAGCTTCTGAAAGAGAGAACTTGTGAGCGTGTGAAATTCAATTAGATTATAAGGTAAAAATTTATTCTTAGATAATTTTCAGGCCAATACGGCTCGGCAAAGACTCTTAAATTGCCATCATATTCCTCGTCTTATTCTCACTTCTAAGTCTTATTGCAAGAAGGAGTCGCTAGTGAGGAAGAGTCAAGACCTGAACTTAATGATGGTGCTAGTTTGGTTTTTTTCGGCCTATGCCTTTGCAGGACACCTTTTTATCTATGATTTCGATCAAACTTTGACCAAAGACCATACTTTTCATAAGACGCAAAATGGCATCGATAAAGCCGCTGATGTTCGTGATGAGATGAAAGAGCTCGCAGGGGAAACTTTGCGCAGCGTCTTAAAAAGTGGCAACCATCTTGCGATTGCAAGTTTCCACACTCGGAAAGACGTTATTCGTCACTATCTCAGATCGGTTCTAAGCCAAGAAGAAGTGGCGCAAATCAAAATCGCTGTGCGCGACGGTAAACGCTTTGCTATGAATAAGATGGCAGACAAGGACAAATATATTAGCCACCTTATGCACAGTTTCATTAAGGATGGTCACATTGTTGAAAGTGTCAGNNTGTCACGGCTTTCGAGCGCTTTTTTGCTAAGTCATCCAACGCCGTAGAAGGTTTCCGCGTTTCTAAAGATCCGAAAAATAACGAGCACTTTGTCCATACTCAAGAAAAGATCGAGCGGCTTCGAAAAGCCCGCGTTAGCTGTCCTAACTAAGTTTCCTTCTCCCAAGCTGGCTGCATTCTAATCCACCCATTTTGTACTTTAGCAAAACCATGACAAAATAGAGTAAACCTCTTGGGGCTAAAGCATGAAAGCTTTTCTTCTCTTGCTCAGTCTATTGATCGCGCTAAGTTGCGCCGTCCGCAACCGTAGCGAAAGTCCCGTAGCGCCTACAGAAAATGCGCAGACTTTACAAAATCCCAACACGAATCAGCAAAACGCTTTGAACCTACTTTCTCCACCTGACACTCAGGCGAGCTATTTTCAAGTGGGACCTTTAACCCTTCCAGCCCTATATTTGACGCAATACCCTGGCTCGGAATATCCCTTTCAAATCTGTCAGGCGAGTAATGCGGGTGCCTGTCAAGCAGGGGCCGCTGTGCAACAAGGTACGCTCACATGGGGAGCACGCATCTTTCCAAACCTCGCTCCTGGAGCGTATACAGCGAGCGTAAAATCCTGTGCCCGAGTTTCCTGGGCTGTGGATGCAGCTCTGCAATGCGGTCTCGAAGAAATGGTTTCGCTTAGCTCTTACGCAGTCCAAGCGCCAAATGATGAGTTGCTGAGTCAAGTGAACACCGGGCTTGAGATTTCAAATAGCATCCGAAGCCTAGCGGTAAATTTGCAAACCGCACTTTTGGCTTATCGTAATGCCGTGCCCGCTGACAATAGCCCATTTTCAAACAACGTGGATACCCTCTTACACAACGGCCCTGATATCAACGGCGCCCTACTCAACTCCTCGCAAATTCCAAACATCTATTTGGCAGTTAGCGGTACCAGTCCCCTGCCAACTGGGCAAAATAGCTCAAATGATCTGAACAATACAAGTTCAACCCAAGGTGGCAGCTCTTCACAAAGCCGTGCTTCTAAACTTGCCAATTCTGCTGGCTCGGTTCTTATAGCTATCGGTGTTGAGACCACCATCGCTGGCATTATAGTCACCGGGATTGCCTTTGCTGGAGAACATTTTGCGGTAAAAGGCGGAGAACTGATAAGCAAAACGTCGGCACAGTCGCGCGAATGGCTCAATAGCAATGTCTCGAAAACAGTCGATGAATCGTTTGAGGCGGGTGAAAATATCCTGGCGTCGCCCTTAGGATTCAAAGTTCCTTTCGATAAAAAACTTCTAGAAAGGAGTTTAGGCACAGATATAAAAAACTTTACGAAAGAGACGATTACCAATGTTGTTGCAGATGATCCTGGCAATGGTAGCGAAGTTCTTACCTTTGATCATAATGGCATAGAGATATATAAAGATTCAGCGAGCGGTGAGATTAAGTACTATATTGAGAATGATAAGGTCTATAAGGCAACTGCGAAATTTCAATCAACAGCACAGGTTGGGCTATCTATCAACAAAGCTGATTGGGAAAAATTGAGCAAAGCCAACCAGTTTGAATTCGACGAAGTACCAGCTGGGTCTGGGTCTTATGCACTAAAGGATACCTATAAACCATTTTATAAACAAATTGGTGATTTCTACTATCGCAAAAATACGCCCATGAGTGGGTCTATACTGCCGAATTTGGATGCCGACACGCTTGCGGATCTAGCTGACGCACAAACTTTGAATAAAGGTGACGACTACGGAAAGGGTATACCACTTTTTGATCCGCAGGGTAGACTCGTGGAACCACCCGATCATTGGAAAGTCGCTGGCGAGAATTGGTTCTATAATCCAACCGGTAGATGGTTTTCCAAAACACACGCGCCTATATCAATCAAAATAAAAAAAGCTAGAACATCTCGCATTGCTAGTAGATTCCCGGATGTAAAGACATTTGACGCAGGAGATATTACGCAAGCCGAGAAAGTGGTGAATCAAAAGTACTATCAATGGACCGACAATATTAAAGGTGGTGTCTTAAATTGGTTTGGAACAGAAAAAATGTGGAACATTCACATGAGCATCCAGTCTTCCTCGCAATCAACAAAAGAACAAATTGGAACCCTGCAAGACAAAGCCTTTGCTCAACTTAAAACCAATGTTCAAGATCCGCTCGCCAAGGAGAAAGTNNGGCGGCAGCATCATCCTCGGTGGACTGGGTGCCATAACTCTCGGTGTTATAAGCCAGCAATTGGGTCTGGCCGCGAATCCTGCTCAGCAGACGCTTAGTCAGACTTTGAGTGCCTTGGATACTCAACTTTTCAGTCTTCAACAACAGCGTCTGAGCTTAGCTGGCGTTATTGGTAGCTGGCTGCAAACGAATAAGTATCCAGTTCCCGATCCCGACTGGCTTTCTTATCTTTGAAAAGCCGTTTGAAAAGCCTTTCGAGCTAAGCTGNNAGATCCCTCGGCTTCGCCTCGGAATGACGAGAATGCTCGTCATTCCTCACACGTTCGGATTGACGGAATATGATATACTTTAGGCATTGCTTTTTTTGGACTTTGTTTGAAAATAATCAAAACGACTTTGAAAGAGGACGTATGAAAACACTGATACGAGTTGGGGGCCTTTTAATCTGTATGCTCGGTGCCTCATTCCAGATCCTAGCTGACGGACCAGCACCTCAAAAACCCGTCGGACCAGTAGGCGGAGCACCAGGGAAACATCCCGATGGATATATATTCCAGATCTTGGACAAACTCGATCTCTCAAAAGAACAAAAAGGTAAAATTGATAAACTTCGTCTGACCTACAATGGCAAAGAAGATGCGAAAGTTGCGGTTCTTAGGCCNNGAACCGATGAATTTCGTAAAATGCTGACGCAAGACCCGCTCGCTAAACGAGAGGTGGCGAAAAAACAGCATGAAGCAGTCGTAAAATTGATGGATGAAATCGCTGAGATCCGATTTAATATGCAGTACGAAATTGCAGCGATTCTGAATGGCAAGCAACGAATACAGTTAAATGACTTGATCAATAAGGGTCGTTCAATGCCGATGAATCGAATGATGCCAAGAAATATGCCAGGTCCGGTGCAAACTCCTCCGAATAAGTAGTGTCTTCAAAAGATTTTACAGAAGCGCTAAGAC
>PLEQ01000095.1 GCA_003136475.1 Deltaproteobacteria bacterium | reverse complement strand
CCTCTGTTGTATGCTGGCTGGCGCCATAACCCTGCTCTATATCCAGGCTCCCGCAACCGCGAGTGAATTCCATTGGCAAAGTCGCGGTAAACCGCAGCAGCCTCTCAAAATGGAGGAGACGGCTGAAAACAAAGANNGTGGTACAGAAACGGCTCCGAATTGCTCATCGACCGGGAGCCGATCTTTTTACGCCTGCAACACCCTCCGCAATATTCCAACATCACTTTTAAATTCCACGTTTTTCACAAGCAGCGGGGTAAACTTGCTGAATTGAGCCCACTAGCCCTCCGGAACCAGTGGACAGAGTGGCATTGGCCAGACAATATCTTCAAGCAATGCCAAGTGCCATCACCTGCGGACTTTTGTTACGCCCGCCTCGAAGTTCAACCGGAGTGGCGCAATAAAAAGCACAAGGTTGGCGTGTTGATCAGTCGCGGGCAGCGTGCACCTGTGGTGCGCTGACGCATAGGGGACACCGTTATGCAGACGAATATTTCAGATGTCAGGGCCACGTGGGAACTCACCAAACGCGACTTTAAAATTCGTTATCTGGGTTCGGTCATGGGTTCCTATTGGAATATCATCCATCCCCTCTTCATGATCATGATTTACACCCTGATCTTTTCTCAAGTCATGCACTCTCGCCTTGGCAGCCAGGCCGGCCCATACTCCTACAGTCTGTATCTGTGCTCAGGTCTCTTGTCCTGGAACCTCTTTTCCGAAATCATCAACCGTGGCACTCTAGTTCTCCTCAGCAATGCCGATTTTATTAAAAAATTAAGTTTTCGCCCCCTCATCCTTTTTATTTCGACGGGTTTGTCGGCGCTTTCGAATTTTGGTATCTCCTTCGGCATTTTTCTGGTCTTCCTGCTCCCCCTCCATCCACCGAGTATTTTGCAATTTCTGGGCTTCTTAGTCGCCAGCATGCTCTTCGCAAGTTTTGCACTCTCCCTCTCGGTAGCACTCGGCTGTATGAATATTTTTCTGCGGGATGTCCAGCAGGCTGTGACCTTAATCTTCCAACTCTGGTTCTGGTTTACTCCGATAATCTACCTCCATGAAGTGCTGCCGCCACTCGCTAAAAAGCTGCTGATTTTTAACCCAGCTTTTGTTTTCATTGAAGCCATGCACAAATTCTTATACTTCCATGAAAATCCCCCCGGCTACTTCTGGCTCATGATGGTGCTCTGGAATGTGCTCGGCTTTCTTGGTGCGCGTTTTGTTTACAAACTGACGATTTCAAGGGTTCGTGATTCGTTATGATTGAAATACACAACTTATCTAAACGCTTTTGTGTCTATCGTGACCGTAAAGCAGTGATCAAACATGCCCTCGGTTTTGCAAAATTGGGGTGTGACTACGACGTGGTGGACAGCTTAAAGAATGTCAATCTCTCCATTGCCAAACATGAAGTCCACGGTATCGTAGGCATGAACGGGGCCGGTAAAAGCACGCTTCTGAAAATTCTATCCGGCGTACTCGATCCCACTAGCGGCTCCTGCTCAATCGATGGACGGGTTGCGGCTCTACTCGAGCTCGGCACCGGCTTTCATAGTGAATTGACTGGCCGTGACAACATTTTCTTAAACGGTGCCTTACTCNNGAGATGCATCAAAAAGTGGAAGAAATTCGCCAATTTTCGGAACTGGATGAGTTTTTCGATCGGCCTGTTAAAATTTATTCCTCGGGCATGTATGTACGCCTAGCCTTTGCCTTTGCCATCTCGGTAGACCCGGATGTGCTCATCGTCGACGAAGCGCTCGCTGTCGGTGATGTTTACTTTCAGCAAAAATGTTTGAAAAAAATTGAAGATTTCAAAAAGAACGGTACCACCATCCTACTCGTAACCCATGACATCGGCGCTGTTAAACGTTTGTGCAATCGGGTAACGGTACTTTCGCGAGGCGACGCCGTATTTACGGGTGATCCCATCGCTTCCTTAGACCTCTACAATGGCCTGCTGGCAGAACACAAACACACGGGACGTTCCAAGCAACTGGTAAGGAAAGCACCCGAGAATGAGTTTTCCCGCAAGCACGGCTACGGCTCCAAGGAGATCGAGGTCACCGAGGTGCGCATACTCGACAGCAAGGGGCAAGAAAGTTTTGCGTTCGTGAGCGGTGAAGACTGCTTGATCGAAATCACCGTCATCGTCAACGAGGACGGGGTGGAAAACCCGACTTGTGGCATTCTCATCCGTGACCGTCTCGGCTACGACGTCTTCGGTACCAATACCTATCATCTGGGAATCGATACTGGCCCCTGGCGTAAAGGCGACCTCATGACGCTGCGCTTCCAGCAAAAAATGAACCTTGGAGCGGGTGATTTTTCCTTATCACTAGCCCTCCACACCGGGCCCGATCACCTTGGGAAGAATTACCACTGGCTGGACCGTGCGATGGTGTTTAAAGTTCTAAGCTGCAATCAATTTCAGTTCATTGGGGTTTCGCGTTTGGTCCCGACCTTCTCCCTTTCCGCTAAGCCCGTGAGTGAAGTGCATGCCTAAACGCATTCTCATCGTCAGCACCTTCCCACCTACTCATTGCGGAATCGCCTCCTACGCCCAAGAGCACTTGCTAAGTCTCAAGCGTGAAGGTTCTATCGTCTACACGCTCAGCTTCGACCCCTCATCGGCTGTCAACTTTCGCTTTGACTCCGCGCGAACCTGGGAAATCCTGAAGGCCTTTCTCTTCCTTGTTACCCATAATTTCGACACCGTCTATTTGAATTTCACCAATGGCCTCATCTGGCAGCGTCATCCCATCGCGACGGGTTATCTCAATAAACTGCTCCTCATGGTCTGGACCTTCGCCTTAGCTTTACGTTTTGGCAAACGCTCGGTGCTGATCGCTCACGAAATTCTGACCGACGAACTCCTGCCCCACTCACGGTGGGTGCATCGCTGGATCTATCGTTGTTTTGGCACTATTCAGTTTCATACCGAACGGGAGCGCGAACAATTCGTCGACTGTTTCGGGCACGGTCTCTTAGACAAGACGCAGCTTATCGTTCATCACCAGCACTTTGTGCCCAAATTTCGGGGCAGCAAAGAGGATGCTCGACGCTTGTTGGGTCTCTCACTTACGCAGACGATCTTTCTAAGCATTGGCTTTCTTATAAAGACGAAAGGCTTCGAAGATGGCGTCCGCGCTATTGCCCAATTGCCGGGAGAACGCTACCACCTCTACATCGTCGGCAGCATGCGTGAGCCTAAGGACGCGATCCATCGCTATCGCGATTTCTTAGCAGAGACGGTCCGTAAAGTTCCGCAAGCGAGTTTGCTGGAAAAACATCTCTCCGATGTAGAATTTGATCAATGGATTGTAGCGGCTGATGCCGTACTCTTACCCTATCGTGTGATTTGGTCAAGCGGTGT
>PLEQ01000056.1 GCA_003136475.1 Deltaproteobacteria bacterium | reverse complement strand
GATTTCAACAAGATATGGCTGAAAGTTTTGAAGTATCTCTCTCTACCGTCAGAAGAGCTTTACGGACTTACCAAAAACCAAAGGCTGTAAAACGGGCTGACTTTAATCGACCACGTAACCTTAGTTTCACTGACATGCAATATTACTGTGAGTTGGTTGCGGCCTTAAAAATTAGAACAACAAATAAAAAAGGTCGCCACCTTTCAACCCCCCGAGCCTTATGGATTATAGAAAATCATGGAGTAGAGGTGGATGGAAAACGAATCCAAGCTCCACAGGGGTTACTCAAGACAAGCACAATTAATCGCTACCTCAAACGCTTAGGTTTTTCCCCAAAAGGCCTCTGGTTAGAACCTGTTGTTGTCCACTTTCAAGCAGACTATAGCAATGATTGTTGGCAATTGGATTTTACGCCTTCAGAGCTTAAAAAATTACCTGGAGAATCCTCAAATGCGGATATGAATTTGATTTTAGCAAGTGTTGTTGAGGATCGTAGTGGCGTTGTTTATCAAGAATATTTTTTGAGTGCTGGAGAAAATGCTTTAATGGGACTGCGCTTTTTATTTAACGCGATGGCTCCTAAAAAACAGACCGACTTTCCGTTTCAAGGAATCCCCAAGATGCTGTATCTTGATAATGGTCCTATAGCAAAGAGTCTCGTTTTTCGTCGTGCGATGGAACAGCTTGGCATTCAAGTTGTTACACACTTGCCGCAAGGAAAAGATGGTCGTCGCACAACATCTCGGTCGAAAGGAAAAGTTGAACGCCCCTTTCGTACTCTTCAAGATGGGTTTGAAACCCTTTATCATTTTCATAAACCACAAACATTGAAGGAAGCAAATGAATGGTTGTGGCATTATTTGCGTCAGTATAATTCTATGCCCCATCGGACAGAAAATCACTCACGTTTAGAAGATTGGAAAAAAAATCTCCCCCCAGAAGGTTACCAAAAAATGTGTTCTTGGGAGCGATTTTCTCAAATAACGCGTGAACCGTCTGAGCGTAAGGTGGGTTCAGATGCTCGTATTAGCCTTGAGGGAATAGACTATCAGCTCATGGGTGAGATGGCTGGAGAAACAGTTACAGTTTTACTGGGAGCGTTTGATGCGGAAGTTTACGTAGAATTTTGTGGTAAGAAAGAAGGACCCTTTTATCCCGCAGCGGGCCCTATCCCCCTTCATACCTACCGCCCCTTCAAGAAAACGATTCAAGAAAAGAAACTAGATAAACTCAGTGAATTAGCCAAACGCCTTACCCTACCTCGCTCTGTATTAAGTGGGGAGGAGGGGGAAGAAAACTCGGAACTTATTAAGAAAGCCTTTCTATGTGAAGATGAAGCACTTCCATTTATTTCTTTCAAAGAGGTGTTTAATGAAGAAATAGCTTATTTTAAAACAACATTGGAAGCTAAATTAGCTATTGCTTCATACTTAGGAAGGCCGTTAGCAACCTTACATTCCGTTCAGNNAATTCATCTCCGAAACACTCCATAAAGAGGCTTTGTTGGAGAAGGTGAAAACTTATTTTCAACTCCGTCTTTATCAAGAACAAGGAGCCTAAATGAATACAGAAGTTATGGACTTTTTTGGATTGCAAAAATCATTTAAACAGGCCGTTTTTTTAGAAACAGCCTACTCTAAACAACTTATTCAGAATATTAAGCATGCCATTTCTAATGGCGGAATTATTGCTCTAACGGGTATGGTGGGATCAGGAAAGACCACGTTATTGCGTAAAATTCAACAAGAACTCACTGAGGAAAAACAAATTATTATCGCGCGATCCCTCTCGACTGATAAAAAAAGAGTCACAATTAGCACTCTTTATACGGCTTTATTTCTTGATTTAGTAAAAGAAAAGAACTTTAATGCCCCCACACAGCCCGAAAAGCGAGAACGTAAGTTTTTAGAACTTCTAAAAAAACATGATAAACCAGTCGCACTGTTTATTGATGAAGCTCATGACCTCCATGGTCAAACTCTCATCTCTCTGAAACGACTTATTGAGCTTGCACATGATGGGAGTAGAACCCTATCCGTTATTGTTGCAGGACATCCAAAATTAGGTAATGAGTTGAAGCGTTCTAGTATGGAGGAAGTTGGCGCTAGAACTCAAATTTTTACACTTTGTATTCCCAAAGAAAGCCATATACGCTACTGCGAATGGCTGTTAAAGCAGTGCAGTCGCAAAGAAATAAAGCCCCACGACATTATTTTGCCAGAGGCGTTGGAATTATTAGCGAATAGCTTGGTTACACCGTTGCAGATTAACCATTACTTGGCACAAGCATTAGAAAAAGCCTACCTCACTGGGTGTAAGCCTATTACAATCGAGATTATTCAATCCGTTTTAGCCCCTGACCTTGACGGCTTAGAGGCCAAGCTGGCGAGGAATGGTTATGGCCTTGGAGCTCTCTGTGAGGCACTGAATGCTAAATCAAGCGATGTAAAAACCTATCTTCGCGGTCAATTAGCGTCAGGAAAATCACAGGAATTTAACAAAGAAATCCATAAACTTGGAATTATTTAGGTTAACTGATTGTTTTAAAACATATTTTTTGTATAGCGGATAGGAGCACTTAAAGTGAGCCAGAACCCCGGATAGGGTCATTTAAAGTGAGCTGAGATTTTTATAGAGTCACTTAAAGTGAGTTGTCTTAAATTTATAAAGTCACTTAATGTGAGCCAGTTT
>PLEQ01000173.1 GCA_003136475.1 Deltaproteobacteria bacterium | reverse complement strand
TCTTTGAGCTGAATTGGACAGCCAAGTCCATAAGGCCTTGGTTTTCTTTATCGCTGAGTGCTTGCTTGCGGTGCACAGGCTTTTTTGGAGAAAAAGCAGGTATGCAATGCCTGGGTTTGTGTGCTAAACACCATAACTAAACCGGCCAAAGCCGGATAAAATATTTTTATCCAAAAACGTCGAAAAAATGTCGATTTTAGACTGCAGATGAAACTGGGATCTGAAAATTTACGANNCATTGCGAGGGCGTTATGACTGATTTGAAATTGAACTATCCCCCTGGTGCAACTCCCCTTGATCCTGATGAGCTTCATGGTTTGAACTGGGATCTGAAAATTTACGAGTTTCAAACCCCGCCATGCCCAGGCCCGAAGGGCCGTTAGGGCACCTCTTGCATATCACCCTTGCAAAAAATGAGATCCCTAGCACTTTTTGAAAATATGAGAAAGCATTAGCTATCATTTGATTCCAGTCTGCTCTGTAAGCTGTTCTCTATCTTCCTCTTCAAAGACCTCCCAAACACATTCTTCAAATACACCCCGCAGATCTTAAAGATCCTGCTCACAGATGGCAGCGGTAAAATCATTGTCGTACCGCTTTTTGCGAATTTCTGACAATTCTTGTTCTTGTTGCTTTTTAGATTGTGTTCGATCGATCCCCGCCATCGCTTCAAACATCGGAATAAGATCACCAGGCGCATCGATAGCCAATAACTTCACTCCGAATTCTGTGTGAAACGTATGATGAACTTCGGGGGCAATCGACAGAAAAGATCCTTCGCTTAGTGTGATCGTGCGCGACTTGCAACGCTCTATCAATTTGACGGTGACCGATCCCGACACAACATAGATAGCTTGTACGATGCCATGGTGAACATGAAAACCTCGACCATCATAACCAGCAGGCATAAAGTGCTCCGCTGCTGAAAACCGTCCTCCGGTATCTTCATTGCGTGCTAGGACGCGGATAGATGCAGACCGACCGTCATCGGAGAACGTCAAAATATCCTCGCCGGGCCTCGAGACTTTTGTCGTAAAGAGGCTGTCACCATACGCATTGGACATAGTCAGAAGCATCGAACCGATAAAAAAAAGTGAACGCATCTTTGTATCCTTTCATAAAAATGTAACCCAGGGCGTCTGTTTGAAGTTATCCCTGTCTCAACGAGGAGATAACACGATTGACATGTTCTGCCAAGTCGTCTTCATCGGGAGTCGAACGATGCTTAGCAAGGAGCCTCGATCTTATTGAAAAGGAGCTAAGAAGTTTAAACCGTCCAGCCGCCCCTTCAACTTCGACTGCGATCTCTCGGCTTCGCCTCGAGATGACGAGCTTGCACGTCATTCTGAGTGTAGCGAAGAATCGCAGTCGAAGCTTTCTCCGCTTTTCAAACAGCTTCTAAGAGCTTTCATAAGTTCCGAATTGGATATTCAAACTAGGTGGGGCATTTAGTGACTCTTACCACTAATAAGCTGTTTGAAAGGCCTTTCGAGCTAACCTGAGACCCCTCGGCTTCGCCTCGGGATGACAAGAATGCTCGTCATTCTGAGCGTAGCGAAGAATCACAGTCGGAGCTCTTCCCGACTTTACAAACAGCTGCTAAGGATTAAAACTCATCCTCTTCATGCTTATCTTCATCGAACAGCTTCAGACCTTTTTTCTTATGCTTATCCTTGTCCTTCTTCTTCATTGCGCAAGAGACGGTATCCAGCGTAGCGTTACCACAATAAGAGTTCCACTCATGCAATGAGCAGGAGGGGATCCCGGTCTCAGCTTTGCGCGCAGCGTAGTAGCTTTTCACAAGATCCCAATCACAGAAGTAGGAATTTTGACATTCCCTGATCGGAAAATGGTGTTCCTTTTCATTATAAAGCTGCTTTAATTTATAAGATTTTTGACCATTGTCTGAGCATTCGTAGGTTATGATCTGCAAATTCGAGGCCATTGGTGCTGCTTCTGCAGCCTGCCACTTGTTTTCATCTTCATCAAATAGTTGGAGGAATGCCGACAGCGGAACAACCGTTTCAGCATGTGCGAATCTAAGAAAGGCAGTTCCGGTATTTTCTTGATTAACGACTTTCTCAATTTCCGAAAAGATAGGTTCCAGAGCCATACAGGACATGTTGTACGTGACTTTCTGGTATTGCTGATCCTGTACCTTAGCGATCGGCCCCAATTTGTAGTAAGTGGACAGACTCATTTTGCGGGATTCGAGATTTAGAATCTCTGGGCTTAGTAAAGAACAAAAGCTCTGGGTGCCTACTTTGTAATTTATGGCATTGTCTTGTTGGCAGAGACGGAAAATGCTGCTCGTAATCCCCCAAGCTTCCTCTTGGAACGCATGGTTCTGTAGCATGGCGGGTGAAAAAAGTTCTGCTAGGTCGCGGTCCCTAGATTGTTTGGCTTCTTCCATATTTACGTCTTTCACACCTTCATGCTTTGCGATTTTGCCACCTTCCGGTAGATAGTTATAATATCGCTGACAACTATCAAAATAACGAAGACCTAAATCGTTACATTTTTCATTGTCACGTGTTTCGGTTCTTGCAGTCTCAATTTTGCCAGAAGATAGAAAACCCTTCTTAAATTGATCACGGCTTTCACGCGCTCGAGAAACATAAGTTGCGATGAAATCAATTTTGCCCTTGCTACTAGCAAACAATTCTTCAAAGTTCTCCGACATACGTTTGCCAATTCCGAAGAGTTGCCCCCGCCCTTGGTCGGTGAGCTGACCCGCTTTAAATTCCTTCTGGATCT
The DNA here is from genome assembly GCA_003136475.1 of Deltaproteobacteria bacterium. Lineage (GTDB taxonomy): Bacteria > Bdellovibrionota_B > Oligoflexia > Oligoflexales > Bog-1112 > BOG-1112. The sequence goes on along the minus strand of PLEQ01000173.1, from coordinate 6,057 downwards.
CGTGTACCCACTGGAGGACTTTTGCTCCTTTGTCGCTAAGAGTGTTTTCACTTTTTGCGAGTTCGAGAAACTTCAAAAGCAGGCTGAACTGATCATCCGAAGCTAAATATCGCGAGCCGTGTCTAAATATGCCGCTGATATGAGCCGCTTTACATCCCTTGGGTGGCAGCTCGTAGGTCTTGGCATTCTGTTGCGGGAGATAGGGGGTGAAGCTTGCCAAGAATTTTGCTACCTTTGCCGGCTCTTCGCTGCTCTCTGATCTGGACATATCCAGCGGCACAGTGGCTGCACTCTTTTTCGGACTCACACACGAGACTGATGAAATGCCAAGTAACAGTGCAAAAACCTGTCGCTTATGTGACACGATCGCTCCTTAATTATGCTGTGAAGTGCTAACGTATAATTATTATGCGATATTTTGTACATTCCTACAAGATGACAAATTTTACGGGAGGCCATTTCCTAAGCTAAGGAGTTTAGCGCTAGTATTTTTGGTAAAATGGCAGTTTTTTATCGAAGCTACCTTGGCTTTTTGGTATCAAGGCGTAAATCTTCGCATCATGCGGCTATTAATACCTGCATTGCTGCTCACCGAGATCACCTGACCGCCTAAGGGCCTCGTTCCTCGGCCTACGACGGGGTGATGGCGAGTTGTCTTTAAGGAGGAGTCTATGAAATTGTGGAAAATCATACCCATCTTAAGTTTCTTGGGGTTTGCCGCATGCGGGCCCCGATCTGTCAAACACCACGACCCGGAACCGACGGAAAAGAAACGTTTCCTACGCTGTGGGTACCTAGGCGAACGCCTTTGCTCCCGGAATGAAATCGCCTTTATTCGGGACTTAGAGTATCTAGCTCACAAAATTCGGAGTTTGGCTGGACAGAGTGATTTGCTGGAGCATTTTCACGAGCGTCGCTCCCTTCGACATCTTCCTAAAAGCAAGGTGCACTTTCTCGGAGAGCGACATACGGATCTTTTTGGGCAGCTGGACAATTACGCCTACATTGAAAAGGAGCTGGGGCCCAACGCTGTCATCTTGTTTGAGGGTGCAGAAGCAGGAACCAAGATCGAAGACTGCGCTTGGTATATTATGTTGAATTTACGTTGTGTTTTGGAAGATCAAAGGCGCGGCATCGAATATCAGCCGGAGGAAAGGGGTCGATTTTGCGCCGAAGCCTTTCCCATTTGGTCACAGGTAAAAAAAGAGCTCAGTGCCGAATTCAGCAATCTGAGTCAGGCACAGTGCTATTTTTGGGACACCGTACGCAGGAATGACGATTATTCGCTCAGTCTAGCCCGCTATCGCAATGCTAGCCTTGTACGCAGCCTGCAGGTTTTCGAGGCCAAGGAAAGCGTTTTCGTGCTTGCTGGCTCTCTACATTCGCCAGTCGGTGAATATGCCTATTTCAAAAGCAAGAGCTACGGGCTCTATGGACTGACTCCGTATCTCAAGTCGCTCTATGAAGTCCATAAGGATGAGACCAGTACACAAGATATTTACGATTACCTGATGACGGTTCCCACCAAATTCTTGCTACATAAGCGCTTAGTAGACGCCAAACACCTGCCATCCTTCCTCTAGGTTAACTCAAGCGCTAGTTAAAGTTCCGCAAGTTGGCCAGAATCTCATCACGCAGATTAGGCAGCTGCTTTAGTTTTAAATAAGCGTCAACAGCTTGGTGCCACGAAAACAAGTAAAGGTCTTCATCCCTCGCTAAGGGCGCTGTACTCTATTTTGCAAGCAGCGATTTTTCTGGAGGAAGTAGAAGTGAAATTGCGGAAATTGAGAACTATAGTAGTGGGTGGAATATTTTGAACCGTCTAAAGGTTCCGGTAAAAAATAAACATCCGAATAAAGAAACCTTCCTTGTTCCGTATCAAGCTCCATAACGCTTCGAATTTGTTGTGTGTTCCAATCACTGCGATAGACTAGAAATTCCTTCCTCAATTGAATAGCATGGCTAACGGATGTGTCGCCTTCAACCAAAACAGGAATATCCGCCAAGGCCATGAGAGACATAAATTGAAAATCCGAAAGCTCGTTTAGGGGGAGTATATAGGCTTGATTTTTCAGATGGGAAAGCTGACTCAGGGAACCCGAATCAAGAATCTGTCTCGAATGAATACCGGCGATCACGAGGTCATCGATGCAGTTGGGACTAAAAATGACAACAGGGCTTGTAGGATAGGCACGTTCAATAACACGCAGGAATTCTCGGGTTTGGCCGATGAGGTGAGGAGTTCGAATTCGTTATGGACACCGTACAAAAACCCGAGTTTGATATTTTCATGCGCGGCATGGGCCATAAGATTCTTGATCGATTTTTGGGGAAACAGGCTCATAGCGATAGTTTTTAGAATAGCCTTACTTTTGCCTGAAACACGCTCGAGCATGGGACTTCTTATGAGCCCCGAACGGTTTTTTCCCAGACCAGGGGGTTTAAAGTAGAGTTCAAAATTAGGGCCACGAACCTGATCGAGATGGTTGCCGTGCATGTGATCGGAAACTAAGACAATCGTGTCTTTGTTGTTGAAGATAACTTTGCGAAAGTCGTGAATAGCGCGTCCACCATAGAAAAGCTCGAAGGAAAAATCGGATTTAGGGGCTTTGTCGACTTCCTGAAGTGAGTAAAATTGAATGTCGTATTCTTGGCCAAGACTTTCCATACTCTGGTCGAATAGGTTTTCAATAATTTCTTTGGCACGATCGTCGTAGATGGCAATGTAATTCACATCGTCGCGTTGTTGTTTGAAACTAAGCATGGTGAATTAAGGAGGAAAATTAGGATACCAATCACTCTCTGTACGATTGTGCTTATAGTCATAGTGCTCGCCTACTGGCTCGATACTCGTTGGTTCTTAGGATTGCTGCGGAGCTTATAAGCGAGTGCGGCATCGCGCACAAGGTCTTTTTAGATCGGCTTAGTGGCTTTTTTAATGCCGCCGATTGCTAAAAACATCGCCAAAATGCCTTGGCGGGGCTAAAAAGTGAGAAATGGCTTGTTTTTTTCCCCCAGATGTAGTGAAAAATGCGAGCAGATCATGTAAGATATTTTTTTTCAATCGGTTCGAAGGAAAGAGGAATCACCGTCTATGTCACGATACACAGGCCCCAGATTAAGACTTATGCGCGCAGTTGGTTTAGACCTTCCTGGTCTATCCCGTAAAACGATCGAAAGAAAACCGACCCCTCCTGGTATGCGCGAAGGCCAATACAAGAAAAAGAAAAGTGAATACGGTACACAGTTGCTGGAAAAGCAAAAAATCCGTTTTAATTACGGTATTAGCGAACGCTACCTACAGCGTCTAGTCAAACAAGCGTTTGGTTCCCGTGAACATTCCGGCAACAAACTTCTTGAACTTCTTGAACGCCGTTTGGACAGCGTGGTTTTCCGCGCCGGTCTCGCACCTACGATATCAGCTGCCCGTCAGCTCGTTAATCACAAGCACGTGCTTGTCGACGGCAAAAAGGTGAATATTGCCTCTTTCCAGGTCGCTCCCGGTCAAATTGTTGGCCTTACGGAAAAAGGTTATAAAGTTCCGGCAGTTGCCTACAGCTTGGAAAATCCCGGCCTAGCCCGACCAGCTTGGATTGCCTTTGATAAGGAGAAAAATTCAGCAAAGATGATCACGGCTCCAGACCGCGACTCATTTCCTTTTGCCATCGATGCCCAATTGCTGGTTGAATACTACGCACGTAGAGTCAGTCGCTAATAATTGATGCCATCATTGGCGTTCTTTTCTTATTAAAAATGTATGGACTTACCCTCAGAAAGGAAAAGCCTGCGAGGTCTTTTGGCCGAAATGAGTGCCAAACCGCAGGTTTTCCCGGATTTTCCTTGTGCTCTAGCGGTTCGCGAACCCTGTTGTCGCGGCCTGGGCTATGTTGTGCGTCCAGTGGGACCGCTTGCTCGTGCAGAACTCTGTGCCTGTGTCCGGAATTGCCGCAATTGCCTCGGCCTTGCTCAACGCGTTGTCCAGGGACTGGCGCGGCCCTGTCGCAGTCCTGCGCCACGCCGAGTGGTCAACCTTTTCAATCAAGCGATGATTCCCTCGCGCTACGCTGGCGCGCACATGGGCGAGTTTAAGAATTACACGGGTAACTGTTCTTTCATTCTCAACGAAGTCAAACACTGGCTGCGTGACTTCGACACCCAACGTGAGAAGAAAGGGCTTATTATCAGTGGCCCAGTCGGCATCGGGAAGACCTATATGATTACCGCACTGGCCCGACGTTTGGCAGAAAAGAACGTGAGCGTGCGCTTCGTCGATTTCTTTCAGTTGATCTCACAAATCAAAGCGGCCTATGCGGAAAGCCGCTCGGACCAAGATATACTACGACCGCTCAATGCCGTCGAAGTTCTAGTCGTCGATGAGCTTGGCAAAGGTCGCAATACGGAATTTGAAGCTACCGTCCTCGATCAACTGGTAATGAACCGTTACAATGAAAACAAAATTCTTGTTGCCACCACCAACCTTTCTATAAAAGCGCGCGCCAGCGATCCGACCGAAAGCGGTTCCTTCAACTACCTGGGCTCACTCGAAAGTCGTGTCGGCAAACGCATCTTCTCCCGGCTCTTTGAAACGACGAAGTTCGTCGAGATGAAAGGAGAAGACTTCCGTAGACAGGCTCTCAAACCTTGACGTGTGCTATGCTGCAATGGAAAGATCCGAGCTTCCCCAGCTACTTTCCAGGTCTGAACTGGGTTGAAACGCTTTGCACCATAGACCCCCAAGCTTTTGCTTGCTGCCAAGGACGTAGCCTGCGTTGGGATGCGCGCTCGCAAATTGCTAGGTCCTGTCGTCTGCAAGCGCGCAAACAAAAAATAGACCAGCATCTGCAACGTTTTGCCGAAACTTGGCCGGAAGTCGCATTCAGCCAAGACCTCAAAACTCCGGATCGAAAGGTCTTTTTCCAGTACTTAGAGAAGGTCCTGGCCTCAGAGCTGCAGTATGGTTATTTGACAACAGCACAGCGTGATGGCGGCAGTCCAGGGCCATTTTGGCTGCTCGCTCCCCTTGCCACTTGGCGTTTTGGCATCAGCACACATGTCTTCAGTATGGGCAAGAGTAAGGAGCATGAACTGATCCCTTCGCATATTCCAGCAAGTGAATATCCATTGATTTACTTTCTCGATGGTGTGAATGAACTTTGGAAGCCAAAATATGCGGAACAGGTGAATGCTATCGTCAACTGGTGTGAACACAGTCAAGTTCCACTATGGATGGAAGTGCGTGAGCCCTTGCCAACCATGAGTGCTAGCGACTCTTTAGATCCGAAAGAAGCGTTTCGCTCGCGGATCCATAAATTAAAATCGCGTCCGCCTCTCGAATGGCTGGACGAGGAGTGCTTCTCTCGTCTACTGCGGATCTGTCGGAAGAGTCTAGCTGTACAAGTAGCAATGGAAACTTGAGCGTTCGCTATATAATCTTTATACTGCACAGACCTATGCAAGGAGATCAAAAATGTTAGAATGGACCCCCGAAGAGCTTGAACACGTTCTCGAAAAAGGCGAAACCGTTTTTTTGAAACTTTGGAAACCGGGGTGTGGCTCGTGCACCTTGTCTAAGCCAGCAGTCAAACGCGTCGAAGAAGCTTTTGCTGATCGCTTGACCTTTGGGCAAATCGACACGGAAGCCTATCCTGAAATATTAGAGATTGCTGAGACGGAAGTTCTGCCAGTCTTTTTTATTTTCAAGAACAAAAAATTAGCAGGTCGGCTCATCGGCTTCAAAGGCCAGGCCAAGTTGCAGGAGTTCGTCGAAACCCTAGCCTAGTGTGCGACTTCCTGATCTTCCGCAATCGCTTGTACAGCTTGGTGCACCAAATCCTGCAATGTACTCTTGCCTTTTTTACGCAGCAGCTCCGCTACACCGTTATGCCATGAATAAAGGTACCACTGTTTATCACTGATGATGGGGGGAGCAAAAAGAATGGCGTCTTTTCTAGCGTCATCTTTTGCAATTGCCAGCACTTCTTTAGTGAAGGTTTGTCTATCCTCTATAAAAAGCAAACTTTGCGGATTGAGAAAGTTGCGATCGAGAATAGCTCTGGA
>PLEQ01000501.1 GCA_003136475.1 Deltaproteobacteria bacterium | reverse complement strand
GTTTAAAGCGGACATCGATAAGGGTGCGGTACAGATGTGGTTGCTGAATTGGATTGGTTATAAGGATCCTGATATCTATCGCTACGCTTTGGCAAGCAGCAGTTTTCCACCCAATGGCGGAAATCGCGGTTGGTATACGAATCCCAACTTGGATGCCCTTCTCCTCGAAGCACGGATGACGAACGATGCTGCGAAACGGAAAGTCCTCTATAACCAAGCTCAGAAAATCGTAGACGAAGATATGCCTTACGCTTTCCTCTGGCATGATAAGAATTTTGTAGTTCAGAATAAAACCGTTAAAGGTTTTGAACTCTACGCTGATGGCCGCTTCTCTTCATTGGTGAACGTTAGTAAATAACTTGAACATCTCATACATAATGTTCTTGGCAGAAGCAAGACCTGTGCGGTTTGAAAAAAAAACCTACCACATTTGCAGGCGTTTATCTTCAGGCAGGAACATTTTATCACCCGTTTTGCAAGAAAACGCGTCGTAAAAGCCCTTCTGGTGCTTGACGGGTTCATTGACCCGCACCTCTGTTTGACTATGCGGGTCTAGCTTGATACGCCGTTGATATTCCGTGTCTCGCATAGTTCCACACCAGGCCCGGGCCCATTGCAGGAAGAACCCTTGTTTTGCTTCTTTGGTACCCTCTCCATTGGGAAAGGCGGCTCCATAAGAAAAATTAAGGCCCGTGGTATCCGCAATATTTTCTCCGAGTGTCAGCTGTCCGTTATGACCAGCTTTGTTGTACTGTTCGACGAGTATGGAGCCGAGCCTTTTAAAATTTTGTAGATCCTCTGGCGTCATCCAATCCTGCAGCACTCCCAATTCGTTGAACTTTGCACCGTTGTCATCAAAGGCATGACCTATTTCATGTCCGACAACAACGCCAACTGCCCCAAAATTTTCGTAGTCTTTCAACTCACCATCAAAAAACGGATACTGCAATATGCCCATGGGCATATTGAAGGTGTTATTGGAAGGATCATAGTATGCGTTGACCATAAGCGGATTCATTTCCCAAGCGTCCCGATTGCGCTTTTTCGAAAGCTCTTCGAGCATTTTTTCCCGACTTAATTTTCGCTGTTGAACACTGTTGGCAATGCGCGTGTCTGGTCTATAATCTCCAAGCCGCTGAAGGTCCCATTCTTTAGCATTTTTAGGCTTTACAAGGCGCATTTTAATGGCGCGTAGTTTTCTGAGAGCACCTTCACGCCCCCTGGCACTGAGCCAAGAGTTTTTTTCGATACGATCGACCATGGAAACCCGGATCTTTTCGACCAAATGCTCAAATTTTTCGGTAGGAAAAGTTGGAAATAATTTCTCTATTAACTCATGATCAAGTTCTTTACCAAAGTTCGACATCACACCCATCGCACAGCGTTCGTCACGCTCGGGACGTTTATTGGCGCCGCCTAAGAATTTCTTATTAAATTCGAACTTCTTAGCAAAGTAATGCGGGTAAGCATCATCCATCAAAGGGCTTAAGGCATTGTAGGTATAAATATCTTTGAGAGTCTGCAGCGAAAGAGCGGAAAACTGACGATTCACGTGCTTTAAACTCGCTGGAAATAGATCACGAAACACAATTGCATGAGGGATAGGTTGCAGTATTTTATCGAGACGCAGGTTGGGCAAGTCGCGGATCATTTTTGCCCGTTTTACGTAACGCTTCTCATTCGCGAGTTTGCGTACTTCCTCGGGTAGGGGGTAGCTTTCAGCGAGACCTTTTTCAAATTTTACAATCTCGTGCGCCCGTTTTTTCGCATTAGACAACCCGAGAGTCTGAAAAAAGTCAGCGATAAGGTTCTCAAATGCGCTCATCATCTCTGGGTTGTGATAGTAGCTGCGTTCGGGCAAATTCATCAAGGGTGAGGGGTCGACAATGATATCCGAACGATCCGCATCCTCCAGATCGGAAGTACTACCGTAATCGATGAGTCCCACCTTCGATGCCAGATTTTGATCAGCAAAGAAATCAAGCAGGGCCTTCCGGCTCTTCATATGCTCAAGAGCGGTCAACGTCTGCTGCACTTCAGTTTTTTCCTCAATTTTTCCCGCCTCAGCGTTTGTACAAGCTGCGTAGAAATTAGCAAGCGATCGCGACCATGTTGAATTGGCGTGGGTTTCCGAACTCAGAGTCTTTAAGAAATTCTTCTTTTTATCGAGCAAGCGTTCCGCTGAATCATTAAAAGCAAAAACGTGACTGCTACGATCCTCGCGCAGTTTGAAACAAGCCAGAGCTTTCGAGCAGGCGTATTGGTACAAATTATCACACGGATCTAAGGCCGAATTAACAGGAAAAGGCCGACGTTGAGGAATTGCGGGACTGGGTACACATTGTTGTGTTCTCGCAATCGCTTCCTTCACGGCATGATCCGAAGATTGAGGCGACTGACAGAACTGACAAAGTAAGGCGACACCAATTAGAAAAATTCCCTGTTTTGGTCTCATGTATTTCCAATTTCCAAGTGAATAATGACGACTTGGGACATTGTACGGTATTTGGCCTGTATTGAGAAAATGAAATTGGGTTAAAAACGCGTAGAACGAAGACTAACTGAGGCTCAAGCTTTCTTTTCTATTCAGAACGAGTGTTATGCACGAGTCAGACCATAAATTTATAGCGCTCTCTAACATATCGAGCAAAGTGTAGAAGGGAAGAATGATACCCATCAAAGTCATTGGGAGATTAGCTTGGGCGACTAGGGCGGAAGCTAGAAAAAAGCAGCCCATTGGAACACCAGCATGCCCCATAGCAACGATAGTCGCCATGACTGTCCACTGCAGAAGGTCCCAGGGTGCAAACACCATGCCGTGCGTTTCACCAACAAAGAGAAAGGTGATTAAAATAAAACCAGCACAGGCATTCATGTTCACACTTGTGCAGAGGGGGAACGCAAAACGACTGATGTTTTTTTCCACATGTAGGTGGTTTTCAGCACAACGCATAGCAAGCGGCATCGCGGCCACGGATGACTTGGTGAAAAAAGCCAGAGAAAGAGCCGGCCACATTCCTTTAACGCTCTCACGTACTGAAAGCTTGGCTCTGCGTAGCAGAATTGGCAAAACAAAAAAAGCTTGGATGAGGTTGGCAGCAACTATGGCGCAGAGATAGAGACCCACGCTTTTCAAAGACTTACTGCTTTCTAAGTCTTTGGCAAAAAGAACAGAGAAGGCCCAAACCCCCACGGGTAGAACGAAGGTGATGCCTGAGACGACTTTCATCAAGAGAGCCTGGAAACTGGCAAAGAAAACGTGAACAATCTTGCGCTGTGCAGAGGGTAAGGTCAGAGCCGCAAGGCCAAGACCAATCGCAATCACCACAACTGCCAGGGAGTTGCCTTCGATAAAGGGGGAGAGAAAATTGCTGGGAAAAATTTTCCGAAGACTTGCGAAATAGCTATCAAAAGATACCGGTGCTGTATTCAATTCACTAGGCGCTACGGATGCTAAAGCGGGTTTAACGAGTAAGTAAACCGCAAGGGCGACGACCGAGGAAATAAAAGTCGTAAAAAGCGACAGAAGAAACACGCGCCCCCCCATTCTTTGCACCTGGGCCAAGCCCGCAAGGCCTGAAATCGCAGAGACAAGGGAGAAAAAGATAACGGGAAGACTGATCGCTTTGAAGACATTCATAAAAATATCAGCCAAGGCATTGGCAATTTGAAAGCAGAAGGGAATTTTCAAAAAACCTATAAAGAGGCCGAGAGCCATGCTGAGTAAAATCACAATGGGAGCCGGTAGGAATTTGAGCATAAATTTTCTCCAGAAAACCGTATGTTTGAAAAGGTCTTGTCTCGTGAAATAGCTCAGTAATGCAAGAGAAAAGCCTCTAAGGCCTGCTGGACGGTGACTTTAGGGACAGAAACCACCCAGGTCTGCGGGTTCGGACTCACGACGATGCCCGGTTGCTGCAAGAGAACGAACGGGATCGCCTCGGAAGCGGTGTTTTTCTTATCGAGACGCATGTGGTGAAGAAGTTTTGCAACAAGAGGTGCGGAGCTAAGGGGAAAACCTAGGCATCTTTCTAAATTCGTGCGTGTTAGAAAGATGCCGGCATTTTCTAATATTTTTTTTATAAAATCAAAATCTTGCTTCGGCAGATAGTCTAGTTCCCAAGCGAGTTGCGCTTCAAAAACGAGGCCGATGCTTACCGCTTCGCCATGGCGCATCACAGTCTGGGTTTTGGCCTCAAGGGCTACGGCTTCGAGAGCATGAGCGAGAGTATGTCCAAGGTTTAGGACGCTTCGCTCGCCATGTTCAAAGGGGTCTCTTTGAACAATTTGAGCTTTAACATCGACAAGAAAACAAAGGTGCTGAGCAAGACGGGTGAAATTGCGCGAGGAGAAAATTATACAGAGTTCATCGAGCNNTAATTCAGCAATGGGAAGACTTTCTAACCACTGAGTGTGGATGAGCACACGTTCTGGAAAAGTAAAGGAACCCAGGAGATTTTTGCCATAGGGTGCAAAATTCACCCCTGTTTTGCCACCGACCGCAGCGTCGACCATCGCCAGAAGGGTCGTTGGAACAAGAGTGAAGGGTGCTTTACAGAGATAGGCAGCATAGGCCGCCATATCGCAACTAATGCCACCACCAATAATAAGCCAGGATTTTGTGGGTGGGGCTGCTTGGATAATTTGAGCTAGTGTTGAAAGATTTTNNCATTATATCTTCTAAGATGCAGTCGACTTGACTGTGCAAAATTCTGGGCCAGGCTTTTAAAACGTTGTTATCGCAGACGACAAAACATTCCCTAAGGAGTGAGGCAAATTCTGCCGCAGGCTCATGGGATATTTGGACTGTATAGGACCCAGATCGTGCCTCATCTGGAGCGGCTGGGGGAGAACATGGGACACCCCGCATATAAGCCGCAGCGGCTGCCTGATGAGCCCTGCGTTGAGGAATGGAACTGAGGTTCCAGCTTGTAAAGCGATTCAACTTACGGTCAAACGCCGCCCGCAGTATAGCAAGCGTGCCCGTCGGCCACCCTAAGGAGACTTCAAGGTCCAAATCTTCTTCCATAGCGGCTAGCTCGCTGTTTTCCCAGCAGTAGCGAGTGCTGCAGGCGGCGTGTGAGGAGGTGTGCCACTTTACAATAATTTTATGTGAATTCAACATCTTACCTTGATAGCCTCGATTTTCTCAGGATATTTGGGACTTGTCCGATAAAGGACTTAGTAGAGTATTTCCATTTTTCGGCAAGACCTATGACAGATAAGACACTCAGAAGAAAAATTGAAGCGATTAAGCGCCGCAAGATTTGCACCAAAAAAGTGGTGAGTTTAGCTGACTTTCGAGCCTTGAAGGCTAATTCCGAGATTCACACCGTGCTGGTCGTCGACGACGATGAGATCATGCGGAATGGGATCAAGAGGATATTGGAAAGTGAGAGCTACAATGTGATTGCCGCCGAAGATGGTTTGGCACTCTCCAAAATCTTGGAAACGACCCGACTCGATCTCATTCTTCTAGACGTAAGTTTGCCCTGGGTCGACGGCTTTGACCTCTGCCGCCTGATTAAGGCGCATCACCATCTCAAAACGGTCCCGCTGGTCATTATTTCCGCCGGTAAAACCAAAGAAGACATCGAAAAAGGCATTTCAGCGGGAGCTGACGACTACATTACGAAACCCTTCGATATCGACACCATCCTCAACATAGTCAACAAGCGCCTACTCACGCCGATCCTCGATGAACATTAGACCCTAGCTTCTTGATTGACACCATGCGCCAATGAAGTTAAGAATCTTTATTCCTTGATCCTCAGTAGCTCAGTCGGTAGAGCAGCTGGCTGTTAACCAGCGGGTCGGCGGTTCGAGTCCGTCCTGAGGAGCCATTTTTTCTCGAGAAAAAGCGGCTCTCCTTACTTGATGGTGG
>PLEQ01000241.1 GCA_003136475.1 Deltaproteobacteria bacterium | reverse complement strand
ATTCTGAGCGTAGCGAAGAATCGCAGTCGGAGCTTTCTCCACTTTTCAAACAGCTTCTCAATCCCTAAAGCATCCTAAATTTTAGGCCCAAAGCAAGCCAAACAGCCCGAAAATCGCAAGATAGATCAAAAAGAGGATGGTATCCGATTTTTTTACTGAGTAATCATAATAATAACTTTTATCATCATTTATGCCACGACAGATCAGTGCTAGCGAGCCTCTCTGGGCATAGCGGATAGCTGACACCATAAGGGGAAAAATCAAAGTTGGATATTGATGGATTTTAATCGCTCGGTTGCGAGCCACCAATCTGATTTCGTCCCATTCATTGGCGATTTGAGATAGAGAATTAAAGGACAAAATTAGGGTATGGCCAAAGGTTGGGGAAAGTATCCGTCGCCTCATTAAGAAATAAATAAGGTGGCAATAGTCAAATTGTCGCATGCTCAGCAGAGACAGGCTCGACAGGGTTATCAAACGCGAAAAATTGTAGCCGACGGCACTCAAAGAAAAAGTGTCTGCTGGAAAAAGCACTGTCGCCAGCAATGTGGGAATATGAAACAAAGATGCCATGCCTACGCAACTTAAAAGATGTCTGAGTTTCAGACCTGTGAGAAAAAAATAGGAAAGTCCAATCCCAGACCACGCTCCTAAAACAGGCAAACTCTGAAACGTTTGATGCTCTGTCAAAAGCGGTAGAAGCAAAGTCAGAGAGATCAGAAAAAAGAACAGGGAATGATGCTTTAAGGCTCTTGTTCCCAAAGCTTGCCCCCTTCTAGTCGGTAGATTTTATCCGCAATCTTCTTTGCAAAGGTCTCATTATGTGTGAGCACCACTTGCAAAGTATTTTTCATCCGTAGATTAAGGATAGTATTTTCAATCATCGTTCTACGCGCACGATCTTGGCCGAAGGTCGGCTCGTCATAGAGCAGCACCGGTTTATCTAGAATGACCCCCAATAGAATCGAAAGTCGCCTTTTCTCCCCTTCCGACAAAAGAAAGGGCGACCGGTCGAGTGCCGAGAGCGGGAGCGAGAACTGGCCTAGCAAGGCTTCCACCTGAGCGTTTGATAAACCCTTTTGACTCAGAAGAATCTCGGCCCGAACGGACTGCGTCAAAAAATGGGCTTCGGGATTCTGCGCAATATAAGCTAGATTCGGTGTCAAATACTTAGCCAGCGCTCTTAGCAAAGTCGTCTTGCCCACACCATTTTCGCCAAAAATGCACACGATCGTACCTGACACAAATTCACAATTATGAAAGTCCACCATTTTTTGGGGCCAAATTCTATCACTCGTAAAATTCTGGGGAACTAAAGGTAACAGCTCTGAAGTCTGCATCCGATACTCTTGAAGCGTTAGAGCTTGGACAGTCTTGTCAGCCGTAAAATGCCAAATTTGATCCGCTTCCCTTAAAAACTCCTCGTTCTCATGTTCCGTAAGGACTATGGTGGCCGTCGGGTGGTTGCTTCTAAAATTCAACACCGCTTTGTAGAAGAACTCCTTAGCCTTGCCATCTAAAAACGCTGTGGGCTCATCTAGCAATAGAACTTCCGGCTCCGAAGCAAACAGTGACGCCAATAGAACTCTCTGGCATTCGCCACCGGAGCAGCGAAAACTTCTTTGCTCAAGGAGGTGTTTGAATTGCAGCATCTCTGACCAGAATGCCAATTGCTTTNNGTAGAAGATTTTGGCTTTCTTTTATTTTCTAGATTAAAAACAAACTCCTCACGAACTTTCGGAGCTATAATTTGCGAGTAGGGATTTTGAAAGAGATAGGAGCATTCAAAATTTTCCCGCTGTATACGCCCTTGGCACCGCCCCAGTATGTGTGTGGGAATAAGACCCTGAATGATGGCTAGGAGACTGCTTTTGCCTGCCCCAGAGGGACCCGTCAGCACCACGAGTTCCCCAGACCTTAGACTCAGGGTATTTTCAATACGAAAAAGCGGCAGTTCGTCGGTGTAAGAAAATGAAAAGTTTACGAGTTGCAAGAGATTCTTCATAGGTCGGAATCAGCGATAGCAAAAGGTTTGAGAAGGCCCGTGGGTCCTAGTTTCTGGATTAAGGTTTGAGTCAAATAGGCTGAGAAGATGAGAGAGGAAGCGAGTAAAATCCCAACTTGTAAAAGATTGTATCGCGTTGAAAGCAAATAACACTCCGCATGATAATAACTCAGTGCGTAACTGGCAAGTGCTGCGCTCAAAGAGGCAAGATACAAAATGCCCGTCCGCCAATAGCGATAGCGGAACAGAACAAAAATAAGTTCGGAACCCAAACCTTGGCTAAGACCCCAAAAAATGCTGAGCAAGCCCCATTTCGAGAGCATGCCCTCCACAAAAGCTGCGATTAATGAGGATAGAAGTGCAACACCCGGCTTCCGAATAATAAAAGGGGCAAAAATTCCAGGGATCAGCCAGAAACCGGCGAAGAGAAAACGAAAGCCAAAACTTTCCAAGACGGGAGCCAAAAGAACATCGATAGCCGTCCACCCCCAGAATGCGAGGCCAAGAGCGGCACTCGTCACACCAATAAACGTGAGTTCATGAATGCTTAGACGAAATGAAGTAAGAATGCTTGCGTGCTGTTTCATGTTTGAAAAACTTTCTATGAATCGGTCTTTGTTTCTAAAATGGGGAAGACTTACGGAAGAGCTAAGTCTGCGATCTCTCGCTGCGCTCGAGATGACGACGCTGAGATTTCTCCCTGCGCTCGAGATGACGATTCTGAGATTTCTCCCTGCGCTCGAGATGACGACGCTGAGATTTCTCCCTGCGCTCGAGATGACCCGCTGCTTGCCAAGAATTTTAGATTCCTTGCTGCAGATTCGGGGTCACTGGCATTGAGCAAAGCCGAAATCACAACCACACCGTCAGCACCGGCCTCAAACAAGGGCTTAACATTGGACTCTCGAATCCCTCCAGCGGCAATGAGTTTGCCAGCGTAAACCTGACGAATGTGTTTAAAAGTATCCAGACCCACCGCGGGCACTTTAGGATACGTCTGCGAGTGAAATATAGGGCCTACAGAAATATAGTTACAAAGTTCCGAACTTGGAATCTGGTCGACGTTGCGGATACTGACACCAATCAAGGCTTCGATACCCAAAATTTCCCGGGCTAGGACCAGCTGAGCGGTATCGGCTTTCATAAAATGGATGCCATCGGCATCGAGTTCTCTCGCAAGGGCAATATCGGAGTTGACTAGAAAAGGAGTCTTATATTGGTGAGCCAAGACTTGCAGTTTTTTGCCAAGACGTCGAGCTTCGTTGGGGTCTTTTTTGCGTGGGTCGAATTGCAGTACACTGAGTCCGCCTTGGAGAGCTTTTTCAACACTTGCTAGAAGCTGTCTCTCTTCGACATCGTGGATGCCTACGACAAGATATACGGAAAATTCAACATTTCTGACAAAGAGCGAGGATAGAACTTGCTTATAGTAAGACTCAACCTGAGCTTGTTCCCAGTCTGGATCCCAGTCGGCAAGGTGACGCAAAATCTTAGTTTTGAAATTGCGTAGGGGAAGAAGAGGATCATACCCACTGAGTAGCAGCTGTGCGCTGCGTTTTAACAAAGGTTCGAGCGGTGAGAGTTCGACAAAAAGCGTTCGCAAGCGAAAACACATTTCTGCAGCAATGGCAACAGCTGTCTTTTCATCAGCGCTTTTCAAAGCTAAGATGATCTGATTCAAGGATTGATTCAGCACCTGTAAGGCTTCATGGACGTCATGCCGGTTCGTACGTCTATCTCGCCTGGCATGCTGATTTGCCCCTGTCACTAAGTGATGTATATAAGAGCTCATCGGCGGAAAGATAGACATGCCAAGCCCCACATTCACTGCAAGCATAAAACGGCCTAGCCAATCTGCTATGTACTTATCTTTGGTGTGATTTTTTATGGCTGTCTGGACGAAAATACCGACCGACAAAGTCAGAACTTGCAAAAGCTTATCGCTTAGATTTTCGGAATAAAAATCATCAGATAGCGACGGCTGGTCGGCCTTGAACTCAGATGGTTCATAACCCATAGATTCAGATTGCGCATAAAGATAAAGAGGAGAAGCTATCAAAAATACTACAATAAAAAAAATGCACAACCGCATGGAAACTCCCTACGCGAGGATAACCTCAGTCAGGTTCAATGGGACTCTCTCAGCCCCAATCGAGGCACCCCAGTTCTGGAGCTAAGATAGCAAGCTCTTGCCGAGGAAGCAAGGTCCACAGTGCTAGCTAGAAAAAATCTAAGAGATGCAGTGACTTTGCGTAGAGCATCTTTGAAAATTATCATGGGCGACACGATACGCTCTATTCATAAGAACACCAATAACTTTGGCGTATCTCTAAATTGAAATAGCAGATGGGGGGAAGGTATTATGCTAAGGTATTTGCTATCGATTTTTTTCCATGTCAGTTCTTTCGCCAGTAGCGAAGACCAGCCAGTTAAGCCTGTGACAGAATACGTGCATGATTGACCCTTATGTGGAGAGAAATTTGGACAGAAAGTGGCCCCAAATGACAATGTTCATGTAGCTTGTTATATGAACTATCTTGAAAAATTAATCAATAATGGTGCTCATGAAATTCCCTATTTAGTAGGACCTCCGAAATCGGATTCAAGAGTTGAATTTGTTCACCATGACATGAGACGATCATTCAACATCTCCGTGCAAATAACAAGCGGGCTTTAATAGCTAAATTCAAATTCAACAGAACTAAAAATAAACGCGTGCAAAATGGCCAAGCCGTTGAATGTTCAACGCCCGACTGCCGTGGTTACTTTAATTACGATACCAATGACATCCCAGGAAGTCTTCAGCATTACTGTTATGAGTGCAACGCTGAGTATCCCTATTATGGCAGCTCCCCAAAAAAACATTTAAGGAGTGCAATGTGTTGGATGGTTCGGGCACATCTCGTAACGAAGGATATCACACTGTCCCTAATTACAAAGACTCTCAAAGAAATCTAAAATGCATAAAAAAACTCCCTAAAAAAAGCAGGAGGCTTTTAAGCATTCTAAATTGAGAACTTGCGAGCAAACTCTTGCGCACGTTCATACTCTTCCGGTGTGTTGATTTCAAGCGCTGCATGTTGGGTGAGCGAAACCCGTATACGATAGCCATGCTCAATGGCTCGGAGTTGTTCGAGACTTTCGACTTTTTCTAACATGGTTTGGGGCAAAGATCGGTAGCGCATAAGAAACTCATAGCGAAAGGCATAGATACCCATATGATGAAACACTGGGGCTTGTAATGGCTCACGGAAGTAGGGGATCGGCGACCGAGAAAAATAGATAGCGTTGCCCTGGAGATCGGTGATTACTTTCACCGCACCTGGATCCGTATAAGCCGCCTCGCTAAGAGGATAGGCGAGAGTTGCCATGTCAGGATTTTCGCCGCCGAGGTAGGGGGTCAAAAGTTGGTCTAACATATCGGGACGAATAAAGGGCTCATCGCCTTGCAGATTAACAACGACATCCATGTCTGGGTAAGTTTCGGCTACGGCAGCAACTCGATCACTACCCGTTCTAAAATCGGGTGCCGTCATTGCGGCTTCACCACCTGCCGAGCGCACCACATTCGCAATAGCTTCGCTGTCTGTAGCAACCACGACGCGGGTTAGTAGTTTGCAGCGTGAGGCATTCTCATAGGTCCATTGAATCATGGGTTTACCCTGTATAGGCAGCAGGGGCTTGTTGGCAAGTCGTGTTGAGCCAATGCGGCTTGGAATTACGCAGAGAACTTTCAAAGCAACCCTCCCAATTTTAGGATTCTTCGCTGTTAGGAAATTTCGTCAAATGGCNNACAAGCCCTTCTGGTCAAATAGCTTTGCGTGCAGGGACCTATCGCTTTATGCTGAGAGTTTTGCTTCCGTTCCGAACACGCTACTTTGACGGAAAAGGAGAGGGCGTTATGCCAGATGACGATTTCCAGCCTGAGGATGAAAAAGAACCGCAGCCCGAAGATTTTTTGCCAGCAGCCTCCAAACCCAAAGGCTATTTGCAGAGGATTCCGAGCCTTCAAAGTTTAAATCCGGCACTGGCGCTTTTCCTACTCTTCCTGCTGATGAGCCTGATTTATTGGCATGATGATTTTGGACAGAATTTCTGGGTCAGCTACCAGTCCGTTTTTGTCGACAAACAATATTGGCGTATTGCGAGCTCGCTCTTTATCCATGCTGATGCCATGCATCTGCTCGACAACAGTTTGCTTTTTATTATCTTCGGATGGCTACTCAACTACTTTTACGGGTTTTGGGTCTTCCCAATGGTGTCGCTTCTTGCCGGTGTCCTCACGACTTTTCTAAGCTTACATTTTCATGAACCCCAGATCCGTCTCCTCGGAGCCTCCGGGATGATCTATGCGATGGTGGCCATCTGGATCGTGCTCTATGTTTGCTATGACATGAACTATTCCATCCACCTGCGACTGCTCCGTGCCGTGGGATTTTCCTTGGCTATGCTCTTTCCCACAAGTTTTCATGTTGAGATTGACTATATCGCTCACGCCATTGGCTTTGGTGTAGGTCTCGTTTTCGGATTCTTGCTCATTCCTTTTACGCGTAAGCGCGTTCGCGCCTTCTATGGAAAACTCTAGCGCTTCGCTGCCATAATCTGCGGTTGAAGCCTCCCCCCTTCCTGAGCTATAATCGTGGGATGCTGCGATTTATTGCAATCTTTATTATGCTCTGTGTTTTGACAACTGTGTCGATACTCTTCTTTGGCGTGGAGTTGGGGCACAAAAATTATTGGAATTATCACGGTTTTTTGCTCCTCGTCGGCCTTAGTTTTTTCCCGCGACTTACGCTCTTTTTTTCGTCCATCCCATTTGGCNNCATTTGGCGGTTTATTTTGGTGGCTGGGTTTTGTTTTCTGCCCTCACTACCTCGTAGCGATTCTTGCGACCCTCAACTACTGGCATTCCAACCCGATACTCGTGACGCTCGCCTGGCTTGTTGCCTTAGGTGGTGAGTCATCCGAAAAATATGTAATCCGCCGGCAAGTTCGTAGACGCAGCTCCCGTGATGTCATCGATGTCGAAGCCAAAGTCGTTCGCTAAGCTCGCTAACAAACTGATTCCACAAAAAATTATTCGAGAAAAGATCGTGCCTAGCGCGTTCTAGGTTATGATAAATATAATGAAAACTTTAAAAACATACACAAGGAGACGGGATGAGATGACTCTTTTGCTTTTTTCTCATTGAGCTTCTTTTAGGCAGTTGCAAAACACACTCAAGCGCAAGCCCTCTCGCAAGCGCCCCTAACAATACACC
>PLEQ01000411.1 GCA_003136475.1 Deltaproteobacteria bacterium | reverse complement strand
CCACACCTTCGCAGTTTGCACCAAAGGCTTTCTATAGTCCGTCACCCCGAGCGGACGACGCGAAGGCTTTCTATAGTCCGTCACCCCGAGCGTAGTCGAGGGGTCGCCTCTTAGCTCTTTTGTAAATACGCAATGCAATTTTCAATTTTCAAAAAGATAATTTGGCAAAACGGGATCGGGGTTGAGAGGGTAGACGAGACTGAAGTAGGAACTAAGATTGGGTCGCCCTGCTTTTTCCCACGTCTGGTACCAGACATGAGCAAGAGTGTCTGCCGCAATGCCGAGACGTTCGATGACGAAGGTTCGGTAGTAGTGGGCCACACTTTTGGGGGAGGCTCTTTGCGCTTTGACTTTCTTTTCCTCACCTCGCAGAGAACCTTTTTTCTTCAGGGAATGATTCTGATCCAGTCGCAAGAGCGTATCGAGATTTTGCAGGCTATTGCGAGCGAGAGCGATATCGATGGCAACAGTGTCTTTGCGGTTTGCTGAATTCAACATCGGAAGAATGAATTTTTGAAAGGGTCGTTCTTTCTGTGCGTAGTCCCAAACTTCCTGAACGAGGCTCAAGGGTAAAGCATCGACGATTTCGGCTTCGAAATAAGCATGCAAGCCCCCTTGTCCCGTACCCCAACCGTCAAAATCATCCGTAACGTGATGCGGGTTGGATAAATCACCAATGAAGTGACTGAGAAGGCCGGCAGCTTCCATGGCCTCATCTGCTAGAAGTGTGTCCGTCTTACTGAGCGGATGCTCGTGTATAAACTTTAAAGCGTCGACCATCTTGCGTGCAAACTGCTCTGCACGCCAAGGTGCACTGCCGTGCTTGGTCAGAATTTTAAGAATCGTAGCGTCTTTTTTGCAAGCCATGCCGTGACAGTTTGCTTGAATCGACACAGCGAGTTCAGCTAGGTTTGCGGGTGCCGGGGAATCTTTGCTGAGAACCTGATCCACTTCAAAAAAATGGGTCGGGTCGAGCAGTTCTCGAATTCCGGGCATAATCTTCCAACCGGTATCGGGAATATTGGATAGATGAGCGAGAAGGTCTTCTTTCATCAAGAACGGAGTTTGAATCTTTGCATCGAATTCAGGCTCAGCGAGTAGACGTGCCGCAACGTGACTGATGATACTATGCCCGGTTGCGGCCCATGCCCAGGCGTTGGTGGAAAAAGCAGTGGGAAGGGACAATACCGAGAGGTATAGAACCAGATCTTTCATTCTTTTTTCATCTTCTTCATCTGCTTGAGATAACTAATCAGATCTATACGCCACTGACCTTCTTCTTTTGTGAAGGTCATGAAATATTCTGCTCGATCTACGTTCTTACCTTCCATCTCGTGATAGTATATCTTTACAAAGGGATCGCTGTCCAATCCTTCACGCCTAGTGAACATAACGTCTTTAGGAAGGTCCTCAAACCAATCGCCTTTGATGGCGGCTCTCAGCAGAATTTGACTTGGCTGACTAAGGATTTCAAGCAAACCTTCCTTATCACGTCTCTGCAGAACACTTCGAAGTTGGTCGAAGCAAGTTTCGGGGTTCTGAGACTGCACTACGAGGAGCTGGGGATTTAGGAGCTTGGCTGCATAGACAGCGCGATCCTCGTCATGCAACCCACCTATAATGATGCCGGGTTTGCGCCAAGACGATTCCAGAACCAACTTCACGAAGACGTGAAAGAGCGGATAGAGAGCCAACAAGGCTATTATGCAACCCGGCAGAAGAAGAGAAACTGGATTTTCCGGCTTCTTCTTAGGTGCCCCCACCTGTGCCCGTGTACCCGCTAGCCACTCAGGGAAACTACGGGACTCTTCATTGAAGAGACCATAGATTTGAGGAAGACAGCACAGAACGAACGAGGGAACGAAGCAAACAGCCAAAATAAAGGCCTGCAAGATATCGATCCTACCGTCGGTAGAATTATCGAGCTCCCGAGTGCCACGCAAAGCNNAGGATGAATAGCAATGGCCAGCTTAAAAGCTCGGGCTTATTGAAACTCAACATAAGAAAGAAATTTGTTACTTTATGAAAAAGATGGGAGGGGAATAAACACATCCCCCACGACACTCCACATATAAGCAGAAGGTCGATGATGAATGCTTGATATCGTCTTGAGAGATCCTTTGGCATCCCTTCTATTCTAACAGGGTTTTTCAAGCTTTGCAGCTCGGTGAGCCAATTCCAGTTGGTGGTAGAGAACGATGCTGACGCTATTGGCAAGATTTAAACTGCNNCCATCCGCATACTGTTCGCGCAAGTCGTCGGGTAGACCTTTTGTTTCTTTACCAAAAATCAGAAGCTCGGTCTCCGGCAGATCCCAGTAAATTTTTTCGGCCTTGGTGGAAAAAAAAGCCACGCTAGGTTTAGCCGGAAAAATCGCCAACATGGCTTCGAAGTTTTCATGCACCTGAAGGTCCAAATAGGGCCAATAGTCTAGGCCCGCACGGCGCATGTAACGATCTTCCAGTGAAAAACCCAAAGGCTTCACGAGATGTAGGGGACAGCCTGTCGCCGCGGCAAGGCGCCCGATCGCACCGGTATTTTGCGGGATTTCGGGATGAACGAGACAGATTTTAGGTCGTTTGAACATTGGTTCTTTTCTAAAATGGATGGACTCTTTTAATGTGTGAGGGCAAGGGACCGCAAGCCCCTTGTAAAAAAAGAGGCGGACAAGTCGCAAAGCTCGCGGCGACGGAGCTTTCTTGTTTACGAGGCTTCTATCCGCCGTAGCCGCAGGTGGAGGTGGACGAGATGACAGCCAGGCAGAGCACATAAATCTATGGAAGAAAGGTTTCCAGATGCCCCAATATTTTTCACCCGAAGTGTTCAAATTTCTAAAGTCTCTCAAACGCAACAATAAGCGGGAATGGTTTCAAAAAAATAAAGAGCGTTACGAAGAAGAGCTCAAGGGACCGATGCTGCAATTTATCACGGACTTGCAGGCTGAAATGCGTTCCGTCAGCTCCTACGTGAAGGTGAATCCCAAACCGGTCGGTGGCTCCATGTTTCGCATTTACCGCGACATGCGTTTTTCTGAAGACAAGAGTCCTTATAAGACCCATATGTCAGCCCATTTCCGTCATCGTTCCTCGAGCAAAGACGTACATACACCTGGCTTCTATTTTCATTTGGAACCGGGGGAGTGTTTTGCAGCAGCGTGGATTTGGCGACCGGATGCCCCGACACTCCTACTCATTCGTAAAAGGATCGAGCAAAACCCGGAGAAGTAGAAAAAAGTTCTGAAGAAAATTCCGGAGCTCGGTGGAGATACGCTTAAGAAAGTGCGTAAGGGTTTTGATGCGGAAAGTCCGTACGCAAACGATCTCAAACGCAAGGATTTTATCTGTTCGGTGGCTTTTTCGGAAAAGGATGTTGGTAGCGGAGTTTTTATGAAAAAGTTCGTGTCAGCTTGTCAGGAAATGAACCCCTTGATGGAATTCCTGACCGAGGCTTTAGGACTGCCCTGGTAGAGGGGCATGCGGAGCCTCTTCTTTGAAGGAAATCAGCAGTGCACTGATCATGACAATCACGGCCCCGACCAACTGCCGCAAGGAAAGCGCCTCACCGAGGACAACGAAGTCGACACCCAGGACAGTTACTGGCTCCAGTACAGACAGAATGGCAGCCTTGTTGGCAGAGATGTATTTCATACCGGCAAGCAAAAGCAGAACCGGAAGTATGGTGCCAAAAATGGCAAAGAGGCCGGCGGTGAATAGGAACTATAAGACCATTCCCTTCCT
>PLEQ01000146.1:2583-16935 GCA_003136475.1 Deltaproteobacteria bacterium | reverse complement strand
CAAGAATGCCTCACGCTCCTCAAACTCGATAGCGAGCAAGGCATACTCGGTCTGGAGCAGAAAATCTTCGAACTCTTTCGTCACTTCACCTTCCTTTGGCAGACCGAACAAGAGACCGACCAGTGCCTGATTCGCTATGAGCTCGCAGAAGAGTTTAGCGAGCAAGAATTTTTCGACCAAGTTGAAGACGAGCTGCGTCTGATTATGTCCCACTTAAAGAGTAAGGACATTTTTCTAGACGCCCTACGCCCGCGAACACTAGCTGCGCTTTTTCAAGAACGCTTTTTCAACCAGGAGGGTGAAATCAGTGGCCTCTATGTACGGGGCAAAATTCGCGAGCAGTTGTTGGAACCCATCCATGCCGTGAACGAGGCCTTGCAGAAATTCATCCGCCTTCAAAAACTGCAAGACCTGAATCAAGCAAGCGCTAGCTTCTTTGCCATCTATAAACTTTGGCTCGCGGAACGGGAAGCTATCAAACGCCAGAAGGGGCTTGTGGAGTTCCATGATCTGGCGATCGGTAACTACAAACTTTTCCATGACGCCCCTGGGGTGGGTGCCACTTGGTTGATTCAAAAATCCTTTCAACATTTGATGATCGACGAATGTCAGGATACAAGTTTCTTGCAGTGGTCTGTGTTCCGCAAATTGATTGAAGAGATCTTGTCGAATGAAGGTGGTGCCAGCACNNCAAGCAGTCGATTTATGGCTTTCGTGAAGCCGACCCCAAAGTTCTGGAGCATATGCATGCGTTGTTTGCGACTTTTGGCAAAACCTGTATTCCCTTGCATAAAAGTTACCGCTCAGCCCCGCTGATCTTAGATTATGTCAATCGCGTTTTTACTCAGGAACTTGCTGAATTTCCCCAGCATGAAACCGCCCGTAAAGACGACGGCACTTGGCTTGTCCCGAACTGCGGACGCATCGTTGTGCAAGAGCTCAGTCCACTGCTTGGCAACAAAGAAGCCGCTATCACTGAGGAAGCCCGCTTTCTGGCTCGCTATTTAAAGCAAGCGCTGAGTGGCGAAATCGCTCACCCAGTCTATGAAAAAAAGACCCAGAGCTTTCGACCCTTGCAAGCTTCGGACTGTGTCTTGATCTACCGGAGCAGCACCCATGTGGAGCTCTTTGAAAAAGCGCTGCGGGACGCGAAAATTACCTACTTGCGTGAAGAGCGCAAAGGTTTCTTTGAACGTCGCGAAATCCGGGACTGTTTGGCACTTCTCCACTTCATTGCCGATTTTTCAGATACGGTTGCTCTCCTCACCTTCTTACGCAGTCCACTGGCGGGTATCCCGGATCAGAAGCTTCTCGATATCCTCACAGCCACGCAAGGCAAAGCACGCCGTGAGCTGGCTATTCTTGACCTTTGCCAAGACACCCCTGTCTGGCAAGCTTTACGGACACTCATCTTCGAAAGTCAGACCGCCTCACCCAGTCGCATACTCTACAAAGCTTATGAGGCTTTCTCGGCACTCGCAGCCTATGCCAAAGAGGATTTAGACGGGGAAATTGCGCAAAAGAATCTTTACAAGCTTTATGAACTTCTCCTCCGCTTAGAAAATGACAACCATCGGACCCTCGGTGCTGTGCTCGGTCAACTCACTCTGTACGCCAAACGCAACGAAGAAGCGTCGGCTTCTGCACAAGGCCAAGCTGTGCGACTCATGACTATTCATAAAGCGAAGGGCTTGGAATTTCCGCTGGTCGCATTAATTAAAACCAGTGAAGCCTGGTTTCGCGTTGACCGTTACTGGGCGAAAGTGAATACCCGAGACCAGCGTGGCCTGGCTCTGGTTGGTACGCAGAAAAATCGTCCTAAAAAAGATCCGACCCTCGATAGCATTCTACTGGCGACAGAAAAAAATCTCCAAGACGAGGCCAAACGTCTCCTCTACGTCGCACTTACCCGCGCCAGTCAGTACTTAGTGATCACGGCGCATCCCACCAAAGCGATCGCAGACAGCTTCTACCCGCTTTTGCTAAGCCACGCTCCTGCTCCCACTGCGGAAGCCTTACCGCTGATAAAGTCCGCACCACAGACGAGGCCAACAGCTGTCGCCGAGATTGTTTACAGGCCAAGCGACAGAATACTTCCCGATCAAGTGACCATAGTGCATCCGCATGTGACAGACTCTTCCCGTCAGCCACAGGTCAGCGACCAAAAATTGCCGAAACCTACGCGAGCTTTAAATGAGGCCCTCACACCCCAAGCACCCTTCATTCAGCGCTTCCTAGGTATCGTGATCCACACCGCTTTGGCGCATCGCAGTCAAAACTTAGGACTCGACTTTGATAAAATTTGGGAAGAAGAAGCGAAAAAACTTCTCAGCCACGNNTTCTTCAGAATGTTAAACACTTGCAGAGTCAGGCTTTGGCCGAAATCGCCAAAGTTTGCAGCTCACCGCACTGGCTAGAACTTCTGCACGACGCCAAAGCAATCCATCCGGAACTGCGTATAGTCCAACTGCGTAAAAACAAATTGATGGTCGGCGCCTGTGATCTTTATGTGGAAAAAAATTCGGGTGAGATCCTTGTCGTCGAATGGAAGACGATGAGCCCCCGTCCCAATAGCGAACTGATGAATTTTGCAGTGCAGAATGGTTTTACCCAACAACTCAACCAGTATCTGCGTGCCGTCCGTGCCTTAAAACCGCAAGCGCAAGTCACAGGCTGGTTGTGGTTTACAAAGAGTGAAAAGCTCATTCGTTTTGGCAAAGTCGACTAGACAGAGAACTGCGTTAGCAGTAGAACCTTCCTCGATCCACTCATTCTCTATCAAATCCTAAATTTTGAGGTAGACCATGCGAAAGTGTTTTAAATTCCTTCTTTTTCTAGCTCTCAGTTCTTGAAAGCCTGAAAAGACAGCATCCTGATGCAGCTTTTGCCATGGGTTACGGTTTTTTTATCTCTCTTCTTGCTTTCTCAACATCTATCCTAAACGAATTTAACTCATCGAAGTCTAGCTCAGAGCCGCCGAAGCCATAATGAGGGAGTTTAAAATGGGGAGGCTTCAGCGTGGCGATAACGAGGCTTTGGAATTCAATCTCCGAGCTACTGAGTAGGCTTTTCCCAAACCGCTGACCAACCTATCGGAGACGTTTCCAATTCGCCCATGCGCACCCCTTCAAAATGGAATTCTCGCAAATCCTTCAGATGAAAGATCTGTCCTAGCTCACGGCACATTTCTTCGGCCGAAACCTTGGGTGGCCCCATCTCTTCCATGGAATTCGTACTGCCGGTGAGGACGAAAAACAAAGAACCTTTATGCGTCAGCCGATCCATAACGCTTAAGAAACGATTGATGTTGACCTGACGTAAAATGTGGTAGCAACCGCGATCCATCAGCAACGGAAACGGCGGAACCTTCCAGTCATGGTTCAAAAAATCCGCCTGCACCCACTGAACTCTGGCCTTAGCCTTGCGGGCTTTCTCTTTAGCCTGCCGGATCGCATCTTCGGAAAGGTCACAAGCTGTTACTTGAAAGCCGCGTTTAGCAAATTCAAGAGCGTTGGTACCCGTTCCACAGCCGATGTCTAACAAGCGTGGATACTTATGCGGGGTTAAATGCCATTCGGCGCATCTTTTATCCAATTCGGCGGAAAAAGCACCGTTGTCCCACGGCGTATCTTTGCTGAGGTAACGTTCATTCCAATNNCAACAGAACTCGTTTGCGGTCATTCACGAAGTAGTTTCTGAGTCTTTCGTCACACGACTGTTTCGTAGCCATGTTGTTTTAAACCGTCGTTGATTAGCATTTTTATAACTGCCTGCCGATCAATGGCCAGTCTATCAACTTCTCGATCAAAGGCTTCAATCATCCAGATAGGAAAATTGACATTAACTTTTTGCGTTTTCGTCACAGCCTTTTCCGTCCCAGCCTTCATCATATTCAAAACACTTTCTCCCCGATCAAAAGCATTCTCTATTTCTTGAATATTTTTTTTCTTTTTATTTTTTAAAGAACTTACCATAAAAGACCTCCCCATCTTTTCTCGATCGACGCACTGAAATTATGCGAATTCTTCCAGATCTCTTCGTGTATATTGCCGTGTAAAATCGCCGTCCGAGCTTGGCAATCGCAGCCCAACAAGCTTCGTCTTGCTACACCCCCTCACCCGGCTTTATTGGCAAATCATAGATACTTCTAAGGTATTTCAAAATATTTATAGATAGCGAATAGAGGGCTCTGAGATTTAGTTCTTCGGACGAGACTCAATGATTTGAGCAAGAATGACAAAATTAATGCCGCAGCTAGCCTATAACAGAACTCGTTTGCGGCCATGTGCGAAGTAGTATTAGTGCTTTGATCGGGATTCGAGTATGCTTGCAAGAAGGGGTTTTAGGCGGTCTTTAAATTCCGCATGATACGCTTCGTCTTTATTCAAATTATGATTCCATTCACTTGCTGCAATTAAAACACATTCTTCAGCCTCAGCCAATGCATTGCGGTAGATAGGATCATGAAATGGATAATCTCTCGTCTTCTCTGTCTGGATAATCTCGAAAAAATGTCTTCCCAGAGCGTCTGAAAGACGTGTGAGCCCGATTAATTCTTCTTTCATGAGGTAAGCATAGGCTAATTCATAGGGAACCTGGAACGCACGTTTAATATTCGCATCCTTAGCTTGCTCCCAAGAAGGCTCCAGAGAATGAATCCACTGGTCAAACGATGTTCGCCCAGTCTCCCGTATAGCTTTATAGAGACGATCAAACCCTGCATTCATGATGTCTCGGAAATCATTATTAGCGCGGTAAGTGTAACGAAACATTTCCTGGTTAACTTCGCCCAGAGTACGCACATAGGCGACAGTGGAAGCTATAAAATGCGCCGGAATATAACGGCACTCTCTACCCACCCAAATCCAGTCGGGCTCTTCATCAACACAGGGGTTACCAGTTTTAGCCTTGAGAGGAGGCGCCGTCTCATTCTCTGGGGAAAAAAATGCCATGATCTTGCGGCAAGAAGGCAAACTTGCCATGATGAAACTAAGAAAAAGAATACTAGAAAGAAGTCTCATCACGACACTCGCTCTTGCTAATGACCTTTTTTCCAACGAATCTTAAAGTACGAGAAAGAGTAATTGATAGGATTAGCTGGATCCACTGCTTTCATAACAAGAAGAGCATCAGTATGCAATTTATGAGGAACGATCGGCGGGTTCACAAAAACTGTTTCTATTCCATCAGCCGATTCGTTAACTCGTAAAGCAACGCAACTATGGTCAGGGTCTGCAATCATATTTTCGTTTACCGAAGCCACATTACACACTGGAACTCCAGACATAATCTGATCCAGGTCAGCTAAGGTTAATCGTCCATAATTTCCAAAATAGGAGTCTGATGCAAAGCGATAATGAATATTTTCTAGTGAATTGGCACCGCATCGCCAATCCCTTCTGATGTTGCCAGTATTTGCTGCCACCTTGATAAGGGCACCAATACTATCTAGACAGACTTCAAGCTGCCGATGAGCGGCTTCTGGCCTTAAATGCACAGAATACTGAGTCGGGATAGGTGCTCCTCCTATAGGAGCACACCCAATAGCATGGGCAGTTCTAGGGGCATGCTCATCGGAAACCACACTATCTGCAAAAGCTGCAAAATTTGTGACGTTTGTTACAAAGGTACCAGAACTTGCCCAAGTATACGCTGCTGGTACAGCAGTCGCAATAGCAGCTAAAGGTGCATGCGCCAACGCTGCAATCGCGTCACGGGCGTCATTGTTTGCAGTATCAACATCTGCAGGAATTCTAGGCAGAATAAGCGCCACTCTGGTGGCCTCTGTTAAACGTTTTCGTGCTCTCATAATGTCTATACCCACATTTTGAAGAGCAATTGCTGCTGCCGTATACTCAGCTTGGGCGCCTACCTTTCCTGGAGTTCCAACGGGAGGCTCACGAAGAGTAAATGCTTGAGCACCAAGACAGCGCAGGTCTAACCTAGCTTTAATCATTCCATGCTCAATAGACTGCTCAAGTACACGCTCAGTGCTAAATCGTGGAGGCTCAACACCATTTATACTCAGTTGTTCCATAGCGAACAATTTTTGTTCCACGTCATGTCGATCACCTTCACTCACTGCGGTTATGATATATTTGATTTCGGAATCTGGCTGAACAGGACTCAAAGGATTTGGATTAAGAGGATTTGGATTTGGATACCCTCTATAGACGAGACGTGCCCAAAAATCGAGCTGTCCATCCCTAGACTTGAAATAAATCGGATGATCGTGGTGATCCCAACCTTTTTCAGTTGGATGTCGGATGAACTCTCGTGGAACANNCCTGAATCCGTGTAGCAAGAGTCACAGTGTTCAGTTTGAAATCGCATTTGTCGTCGAGCCGAACAGTAAGAGTGGTTGGATTTAGTACAAGATCATACCCAGATCGACATTTTCCCTCGATAGACCAATGAGTGGGAGTATGATTATCTGGAATAGAAACTTCGTTCATATTCGAAGCCATACTGACTTTAACTTTTGTTTGCGGCTTCTGCGTCGGTCCTTTCGGTTTAGAACGTGCAAAACACGACGCGAGCAGGACTAAAGAACTTAGAAAAATCAGACTCCTAAGTTTCATGCAAAGACCCCTTTTGAATACAATTGTGGAATTGCTAATATTCTACTGAATTTTTGATACCAATAATAGAGCTTCCCCCCGAAAGTAAAAATTTCGCAAATTGGGTAGAAGTTAAAGTAAAAATTTAAATTTTGATAATAACAAGAGTCATATTCTCGTATATTATGGCATTGGTGAACTCAGGATTAGCACTTACGGAGGAGCTTAGTCTGAGANNGTTTTAGCTCTGACAGAGGAGCTGCGTCTGGGATGATGGGCCATCGTTCGAGACTGGGAACTTAAAAAGAAGGACAAACATGTATTGGCATCATTGGTTTGGCATAGGAAGTGTTTTGGGAGGAACTGCGGTGGGTTTAGGTGCTTTTGGGGCTCATGCTCTGAAGGACCGTTTGACTCCCGAATATTTGCAAGTTTTCGAAACTGCAGTGCGCTACCAAATGTATCATGCAGTGGCTTTGCTAGCTGTTGCTTTTGCGAGCACTCGGGTCGATAACACGGTTATTAAACTGGCAGGCTTTGCTTTTATTCTGGGTATTTTCTTATTCTCGGGCAGTCTGCACGCTTTACTCTTTCTCGAAGATGCTCCCCGTTGGTTGGGGCCCATAACTCNNGGGGAATCTTCCTGATCCTGGGATGGTTCCTCCTTGCCTCTGCTGCTTTTTTCTAGCGGATTGGACGCCAATATTCCATTTCGCCTTTGACGAACTCCACAAAGGGGGAAATATCTTCTTGAGTGGATGCCCTTTCGAGTGAGGACATATATTCCGCTCTTCGTTCATTGCGGATAATAGTCCAACCGTAGCCACCAGAAAGTAGCATTAAGTTCATTAAAAAACGGCCAATTCTCCCATTGCCATCTCCATAAGGATGAATATAAACAAAAATAAAATGCCCAAGAACCGCTCTCACACCCGCATGCGTTTCCCCCCTTAGCAAATCGAATAAAGCTTCCATGCAATCGGGTACAGCATGACTAGGCGGTGGGATGTGTCTTGAGCCGGTGATAAAAACAGGCGCATCTCTATAGCCGGCTAACTTTTCCACAGGGAGCATATTGGCTCTCAGAAGGGGAATAAATAATTGCCGGTACCAGTCTTGAAGATCCTCTGCCAAAACCTTTGCGCNNGATCTTAGCGGCACTTTTCAACACAGAGAGAAAAGCCCCCTGATAGCCTTTTGCTGCCATTGCATCTTTTTGCTGTCTGTCACTGGCAATGTTTTCAGGATCCCAATCTCCAGATTCTATGCGTGCGATAAGATCTTCCGTCACCTCATAACCTTCTATCGATAGCGAATGATAGGCATCTTTTCTGTAGTATTCTTGAATTTTTTCAAGGGTGATTTTACTGTCACGTGTAAGTCCAGGTTCAGGAGGCAACTTACGCAGTATGTCCTCTCGCATGGCATGCCACATAAGACGCAGACGCCCAACATGAGGTGAAAGAACTCTGCTTAAGCTCAACTGCGGCATGTAGGCCGCGAAGGGATTGACATCCTTGAGCTGGTACCCGGCAGCGACCAAGTCTTGTTTGATTTGCTGGCTCTTCTGTTCTTCGCCAAGATACTTGAAGGCACCCACAAGTCGTTCAGCTGATGAAACGGCGTTCATTTTCAAAAGTGTACGCGAAATATTAGCAAGCGAGGTCGTTGAGAGTTTCAAAACGATTTCAATATTTTTTGGGGCCTTTTGAAAATAAGATGGTCCGACTCTGCATAGAGCTAAAGGAATAGGCATAATTCCTACACCGTTTATTTCCTCTAGACCCTCGGGGAAATTCAAATCCTGAACCAAAACAACAGACGTATCGTGGAGAAGGTTGAGGACTGCATTGCTGGCTTTTTTGGTATGAATCACAATTTGTTTTGGAATAGCCGTCTCACCTGCATGGAAGTTTAGAGACGACTCGGCCGAAANNATCGGACGACAAAAGAATACCGTCCCGAGCCCGTGATTTTGCTATCTTTAAGGATTCAGCCAATAGCTGATGGGGCTGTCTTTTGGATGCCATTCTAGCCAATTCCTCTAAAATTTATGAGAACTTAATGAACAAAAAGACTAGAAGTTAATGCTAAATATTACTAGAATTTAATGTTTGGAAAAAGTCCCCTTTACTCCTCATTTAATTTAATATACTGATTTTATTGTATATTTTATAAAATCATCCAGAGAGAGTGAGTCATGACCATGCTCTTGCCTGTGCTCTTAAGTCTCGGGCTTTTTATGGGCTCCTCCTCCTGCTTAGCCAAGGAGTCACCTGCCGCAGCCGTCTATGACGAGGACCTTCTGACCCTGGCCGCTTATGCAGCGCTGAGCAGCGGTGTCAGTCATTGGGCGCAGGAACACGAATTCAAAAACACTGAGCCAGGTGGCAGTCCATCGATTTTAAGTTTCTTGAAAAGCATGGCGATTGCGGATGAGGAAGTCGGACCGTTTTGGTATGAGGCGCACCTGTGCGCAGAACGCGGGTGGGAAGTGGGCGGCCTCTTTTATGCGACAGCTTATGCTTATTGGGAACTCACTGACCACGTGCATTTGAAGAAGCAAGCCATCGCTCGTCTGACACGAGAGATTCGTAGAAATTATCCCAAAGTCATGGCAAAGCTCACAACACTTCGGGAAGAGTCCTCCTGGCAGGAGCGGCTTCAAGCAGCCATACTCTTGCTCGAAGCTGCAGCTTATCCAGAGCGGGTTTGTCCGGGTGACCACACAACCGCACGCAACAAACAGACTTGCGCTTTTGTTCGCAACACGGACTCGGCTCGCGACCAGCTCTTTGCAAAAATTCCCAAGCCCCCAACAACGCACCTACCACTTTGGTTCTACGATGACGTGGCAGAAGACGGCAGCTACCTTATGGAAGAACTTCGTGAGAGTGACGAATGGGAACCCTTGAAGGAATTCGTCTTGAGCGATGGCTCCCTCTTGCTGTCTTTCGGTTTGCGTTCTTGTTTAAAAAACTACCTCGGCACAAAATGGGCGCTTGGCAATCGCATCTTGGGCTATTTAGTCGTCGCCCTCAATAATGATCTTCTGCGTCTTGTTCTCTCTAAAACTCTACCGACGCATCCTTTGCACAGCCATCAGCAAGCGCTCGCGAAAACGTTCAAAGATCAAAGCTTCTACCTTGTTTATAATAATCCTTATCACGTGCCCAAAACTTGGGGTCGTTTCGGTCAGGAAACTGTCGCCTATGTTGCCGATACAGCCTATTTCGTCGGGCTCGCCTCATTGACCTACCCCGTTTCGCTTCTTTTGCTGAGCAAGGTCACGCGTTGGACAGAACCACAGATCCGTCAGTCCCTAGGACGAGAACTTATTTTGGAGATGATCCAGGCGCAGCTCTTCACCGTTGTGGACGCCCTTGCGGGACGCTATCTTATGGATGCCCTGCAAGAACTGCTGGTACCCAAAGACAAGGCGTCCCCACCTAAAATCAGGCGGTGTGCTTCTTGAGTGAGGCATATTTGTTAACGCGACGCTCCAAAGGTGGTGATTTGATCACCCCGTCTGTGAAGATTTTGTTAAGTCCGTTAAATGCGGCAATGCGATACCCTTCAGCGAGGGTGGGATAGTTAAAAATCATGTTGATAAGATCCTGAGCATGACCACCTTTAGTCATAAAGGCCAACCCAATATGGATCAAATTGCAGGCATCCTCTCCGACTATGTGAATGCCTAAAATTTTATGCGTCTTTAAGCAGATGATCAGCTTGAGAAGACCGTGCCGCTGACCTCCGATAGCGCTCCGCGCAATTTCCTTATACGAGGCCCGTCCTACGACATACTCCCGACCTTCCCGGATGAGGGCTTCCTCGGTTTTGCCGACCATCGAACATTCAGGGATCGTGTAAATTCCAATGGGAAAGTCTTTAGCAAAATGTCCGAGGTTGGTCCCAAACGCATGGCACGCCACGAAACGGCCCTGCTGCGAGGCGGTCGCTGCGAGCGCCGGTGGACCGATCGCGTCACCTGCTGCATAGATGTTGCCAATGCTGGTCTGAAAATTTTCATTAACTTTAATAGTTCCATAACTATCCAACTGAATACCCACCCGCTCCAAACCAAGATGGGCGGTTGCGGGAACGCGACCACCCGCCCAAAAGAGCACGTCGGTCTCGATCGTGTCTCCACCTACTGTAATTTTAACCCGCGGACCATCGATCAGCAGATGACTGATTTTTGCACCGAGTCTGAATTTGACCCCAAGCGCCTCCATGAAACTTCGCAGCTCACGAATCACTTCCTGATCACAGTATTGAAGAATTTGCTGACGTCCATCAACCAACGTTACGTCAACACCCATCGCTGCAAAAATGCAAGCGTACTCGCACCCGATGACGCCTGCGCCGTAGATGGTCATGAGTTTGGGAATATTCTCTAACGTAAAAATGTCGTCGGAATCGACAATACGCCAGCCATCGAAAGGGATATGCGCCGGACGATCGGGATGCGAACCCGTGGCGAGCAGAATAAATTCGGTAGACAGAGTCATCGACTCGAATTTCGGTGAGATCACTCGGACCGTATAATTGTTCTCAACCGAACCAAAGCCCTGCACGATACGAATGCGATTACTGGCAATATGTTCTTGGACAAGATTTTCTTCCTGAGCTGAAACATCCCGGGCGCGCGCAAAAAGTTTGCCGGTTTGCAGATCATCCACGACACGGTTCACCCAGTGCTTACCGACATGTTCTTGAATGCCACGCACGGCAGCGAGGCCTTCACGCAAAGTTTTAGAAGGCAAAGTACCGGTATGTATCCGCTNNCTTCTCAACTATGCACACACGTTTGTTAACCTTGGCCGCCTGAACCGCTGCATGAATTCCAGCAGGACCGGTGCCGATGACCACCAGGTCAAAATCACGTTGCAAAGCTTCTGGGGAAGTCATAATGTTTTGTCCCTTTTTCTACTTCCTGAATCGGAGAATTCTCATGTAAGTTTGAGTCTTTAAATTTTGGTAGAAGCCTTAAATCAGATGTTAAGACGAATTAGGATAAGGATTTGGTGGATAAAATTTGGGACAGCATATTTCACGGGGAAAGCCAACGACTCGATAGTTGGCTAGCGGGGCAGCTTCCGCAATTGAGTCGCGCTAAAATTCAAAAACTGATTGGCCGCCATAAAATTCTCGTCAATGGCCGTCTTGCAAAGGCAAGTTTGAAGGTCCAAACGGGAGATCGCATCCATGTCGAAATCGAGAACGAAGCACCGTCTCCGAGACTGCTACCGTACCCTATGAGCTTAGATATTCTCTACGAAGACTCGGAGCTTCTCGTTCTTAACAAAGCTGCCGGCATTACAGTCCACCCCGGCGCCGGCACAAGCGCACCCACCCTGGTTGAAGGAGTTCTACACTGGCTAGGCAAAAAAGACGGTGGGGAGCACTTGCGACCAGGTATCGTGCACCGTTTAGATAAAGACACGACAGGGCTAATGGTTTATGCTAAGAATGAGCGAACACAATTCAATTTAGCCAAACAATTTGCAGCCAAGCAAATTCCGAGAGAGTACCTAGCGTTGCTCGATGGTTATTTAGAACAACCCAAACTCGAATACGAAAGTTATCTCTTTCGTGACCACCAAAATCGCCAGCGTTTTGCTTCCATCACGAAGGACACTTACCTTGTGCGTTTTGGCCATCCACCGCAAGGTGGCTATAGATGGGCTAAGTCCATCTTCACCAAAGAGTGCAGCTACCTATCGCGGCTTAGCCTTGCCAAGATTCAGCTCCTAACGGGCCGCACCCATCAGATCCGGGTCCACAGTAAAGCTCTGCAGTGTCCCGTCCTCGGCGACCCTCTGTATAACCAGCCTCACGAACTCCCCAAGGCATTTCCGCTCGCCGTCCGGCAGAGCATTGCCAGTCTTAAGCGTCAAATGCTTCATGCTCGAAAACTTGGCTTCCTTCATCCTTTGAGTGGGAAAGAACTGAGTTTTGAGGCTCCTCCCCCACAGGATTTTCAGGAGCTCATCGATCTGCTTGCGCCTTTTAAAGACGAAAAAGAAGGATAGGATTCAGCAATGCAGCTACTAAAAATACTCTTGCTCAGTTCAAGCTTATGGGGTGGATTTCTAGCGTTCGCCAGCCCGGTTGTGCCCGAAAGCAAGTCACTCGCTGACGAGCTCATTTGGCTCTTCGTTGAAAAAGATTCCTTGCGCGCCACCTTGCTGACACTGCCGCCCCTTCCCCTCGAACCGGTGGCACTGCAGTCTTTTCGTATCGCAGTCGGGAAGGAAAAAGGCGACAAAATGCGGCAGGGTGACCACCGAACACCCGAGGGCATTTATTTTACGCTCTCCCATGTTCCCGAACAAAGGTTGTTCGTGCCCAAATATGGACGGGTTGCCGTTCCGCTCGATTTTCCGAACCTTCTCGACCAAATGGATGGCCGAACGGGTTATGGCATTTGGCTACACGGTGCTGGCAATGACAACCGCATCGCAGCCGAAAACGTCACCGAGGGTTGCGTCGCGTTCTACAACGATGACATCGTCAAGTTAAAAAATTGGCTGGTCCCGCAACAGGGCATCGTAATGATTTCGCAAGATGGTAAGAACGTTAACGCCCAACTTGACCGCAAAGAAGTGGGTGAGTTCACGGAAAAATGGTTTACCGCATGGACGAATCGTAATCTTACGGATTATCTAAGTTTCTACTCCAAGGAGTTCCACCATGAGGGGCGCAACAGACAGCAGTTCGAAAAATACAAATCACGAGTTTTTGCTTCCTACAAGACGATGAACGTTGTCACGACCACACTCCGGGTGCTCACCCACCCCAAATATGCGGTTGCGATTATGAACCAGACCTTCAAAGGTGATCACCGTTTTCACAGTCAAGGACGGAAGGTTCTTTACTGGCGAAAAGAGCAAGGAGAATGGAAAATTACCCGCGAAACCTTCAGTAAAACCTCCCTCAACAAGCATAATCTTTCCGAGCACAACCTTCGTTCACTCAGGCCTTTATTGACACAAAAACCATAAGTGCTATTTTGTCAGGTTAGTGAAGTTACACTTGAATCTTCGCTTCGCTCGGACCCGTTTGGTATTATTTAGCAAAGGATTTTTTCTATGAAGTGTCTTTTTTCTTTGGGGCTTAGTTTCAGTTTGGTCGCAGGTTCTCTTTTTGCGGGTGAGCCGGAAAAACTTTATCAGTTTGGTGGNNAGCAAAGACCTTACGCCAGCGCTCCAGCAAGCCGTTTATGAAATCGAACGACAGGCTTATGAAAATACCAAAAAGGTGGTGGATGCCAATATCCTTGAGCATTACGTAAAGGCTGAGGCCAAAAAGAAGGGTCTAAGTCCCGAAAAATTCGAAGAGCAGCTGTTCAAAGGCAAAAAAGTTGGAGATAGCGACGTTAAAAAATGGTTCGAGGACAATAAGGCTCGCCTCGGTGGTCGCGAATTTGAAACTATAAAAGCCGATATCAAACAATTTCTCCAAAGCCAAGAAGACGAAAAAGTTCGCGTCAGCGTGCTCACCAAAATCAAAGACGATGGCAAATACAAATTCTGGCTCGCCGAACCGCTCGCACCGATGATGGAGATTTCCTACCAAGGCTTCCCAGCCAAAGGTAATGAAAAAGCCCGCGTCCGCATCATTGAATTTGCCGACTATAAATGCCCCCACTGTCGCGATGCTTCCAAAGCTCTAAAATCGCTCGTTGATAAGTACAAAGACAAAGTGCAGTTCGTCTACCTCGACTTCCCTATCGACCGCTCTGGTGTATCGAAAACGGTCGCAGAAGGTGGGGTTTGTGCCGACT
>PLEQ01000146.1:0-2551 GCA_003136475.1 Deltaproteobacteria bacterium | reverse complement strand
ATTTCAACGGCCGCAAAGTCCATGGTCATAGTGAAAAAATGCTCGAAGATGAGTTAAAAAAGCTCCTCTAAGCCTAAGCTCCCCCAGCATCACCACGCCGAAACGCAGTGCAGGCGGTCAGGTGGTCTCCTCATTCGACACCAACAGCGAAGCCCCCTCATGCTTTCCGCATAAGTACCGATAAACAAGCAGAAAGAACTTATCCGAAAGACCTTATGCGCTGGCTTTGCCAAAAAACCTTCATCGGCCTGCTTGCCCTTGCCGCGCTCGGTTCCGCATACGCCGGGCTTGAGAATCCGGCCTCATTAGATCGCGTCAAGCAAGACACGGAGCTCAAAGTCCGCAACCGCATCGACCCCCTGCTCAGCAAGTACTGTCAGGATGCTTGCCAACTGATCGCCGTTCGCGTCAATATGGCGGAAGTGATTCCAAACGCCCCGGATCTCGGTTTCGATAGCCTCGATGACAAAAAAATAGAGCCCAGCTATACGCCTGAACACATCTTTCTCGAAATTCAAATCGACAAACAAGTGTCCCAGCAGAACCGCCAACGTCTCTATGAGATTCTTATCGAGAACACTAAGTCCATCGCGCCCACCGAACTCACCTTTAACAGCATCGACATGCCAAACATCGGCAAAGTGAGCCCA
Source organism: Deltaproteobacteria bacterium (assembly GCA_003136475.1). Classification (GTDB taxonomy): domain Bacteria; phylum Bdellovibrionota_B; class Oligoflexia; order Oligoflexales; family Bog-1112; genus BOG-1112. Next base: position 1,901 of record PLEQ01000146.1, on the reverse strand, counting down.
GACTTTCTTCGTAAGGAAATTGAATACAAGATTCGTACCGCTATACTCGAAGCGATTCGTGAATACTGCCCGGACGCCTGCATACTGTCCTATGTACTCGTCGATGGCAAAAACATTGGCCCTGATGAAGCGGCTCTCATCCCGTCCTTAGAAGTTTACAAATCACAGACCGGTGATAGTTTTTTTCAAACTAGCGCCATCAATGTGGCCCTAACCGTGGATGAGGGTATTAGTGAAGATGGGCGTAATCGCATTCTCAATGTCATGAAAGCTCGCACCGACTTCATTAAACCGGTCAACTTGAAGTTGGACGTCAGTAATTTTCCAGAAACGCACGCTCAAAAAACCGAACGGCTCAAAAGTGAATCCCAAGATCCTTACGGCCTTGATAAACTCCGTCAAATGCTGACCCTCTTCCGCGAGTTAGCCGGCACCAAGGAAATCATTTCGAATTCCAAAGAAAATACCAGCTTGACGACAAATTCAAATTCCAACTCCACATCAAGTACCCAAGATCGGATTAAAGAACAAGAACGCGTCAAAGAAGAAAAAGAACAGAAAGAAAAACAAGAAGCCAACAGCCACAGTACCGGGGACGATTCGAACCGCTGGTTCATTTATGTCCTGGCCATCGTGATGGTCGTCGGCTTGCTCAGTTTTATCATTCTCAAATTTTCCGCAGCCAATAAAGATGCCCAATTCATGGTCCACGCCATGAACACCCGTGGCAAGGGATCGGAAGGTTTCAGTTCAGAAGGCGATTTTGGCGGGGAAGCGAGCTCAAGCTCTCGTAAGAGCACCAACACGGTTATCAGTTGCCGACTCGCTCAATTAAAAGATGACTTGAGTCACAGCTTTCTCCAATCTCCCAAAGTTGCTCGCGAAACCTTCNNTCATCGACGAAGGTGTTGAAGAGGCTGCGAAATATTTACATATTCTCGGCAAAATGACGATTTACGAACTCGTCGATGATCCAACTATGCAACGCAGTCTCTTTGAATTGAGCGAGTACTACCACAAAACCGAATTTCAATTTAATGATGCGGAACAGGAGCAACTGCTCACGCGCCTGAAAACCAAAGTCACGGCTAGCGAAATTCGTGTCCTGACCCAGAAGACTATGGACAACTTCGACTTCTTGGTTAAAATGGACTCGGCCCAGGTTTTTGCTCTCGTCCAAGACGAAAGCCCACGTGTCCAAAGTATAGTACTGACGCAACTCAACCCCATTCAGCGACGCGGGGTCTTCCGCGCCTTTGACGGTGAATCACGCACCCGTCTGCTGGGCGAACTCTGCCGAGCGGATGCTGTTCCTAAGGAATACCTGAGTAATGTCGCCCAAGCGCTGCATAAAAAAGCTTCCTCGAAACCTGAATTCGACACGCAAAATGTCCGGGCTAGCGACGTGCTGCTCGACTTCCTAGAACGCTCGTCTCTCCCTGAGCAACAAGGTTTGATGACCCACATGCGCGAAAGCAATCCCGATACCGCACGTACGATCAAAATGCGTCTCGTCACGATTGAAATTCTACCCTACCTCAAAACCGGTCACTTACTGGAACTGGTTCTCGGCTTGGAACGCGAAGACCTCGTCACCTTCCTTGCGGGAACCCGCGAACATATTCGTGAACTCCTGCTCTCACACGCGCCGCCCGAATTGGCTGAAAGCTGGATGGAGGACCTGGAAAACATCACAGGCATCGATGAAAAACGCTACCAAGGCGTGGAGCATATGATTCTCAATCGTGTCCGCAACATGGCGAGCGAGGGCATTATCAGTCTGCTTGATATCAACCAAATGATTTTTTCAGAAGAGGGAGCTGCGCACCGGGAAGTCCGACGCTTTGCTGTAGAAGCTAAGAATGTTCTTGCCTAAGCGTATACGGAGGAGCTAAGACTGC
>PLEQ01000231.1 GCA_003136475.1 Deltaproteobacteria bacterium | reverse complement strand
TATCACCATGCAATACCATAGAAACGGATTTGTCCAATCGATCCACAAGAGAGACGGAATAATGACAGCAAGGATAATAAGAGCCCCCCCCATAGTGGGTACGCCCGCCTTACTGAAATGACTTTTGGGACCATCTTCTCGAATGACTTGGCCAAGCTGTTTCATTTTTAATTTTCGGATGAGCCNNCATTTAATATGCTGAGCTCAGACGACAAATTGTGAAGTAAGTTGTATAGCAAAAGAACTCCTTCAGGAATTTTCCGAAATAATTTGTTCAACCACTCGACTCAATTGTACAGCGAAGGATCCTTTGACATATATAATCTCACCACTTTTATAGAAGTGGGAGATTTCTTTTGAAAGCTCATCAGAATTCGAAAAATGCACTGCCCCGCGAGGCTCAAGTCCGAATTTTATGGCTTCGTCAGCTATGATTTTTGCATGCTGACCAACAGTGATCAGAGCGACAGGTTTTAATTCGCAGCAGAGTTTGGCAAGACCTCGGTGAGCTTCTTCGGTAAAAGAGCCGAGCTCTCTCATATCCCCGAGTATGAGGATTTTTTTCTTGTTGGGGAAGCTCTGACTCAAACTTGCTAAACCAGCCTTCATACTTTCCGGACTGGCGTTGTAGGAATCATCGATGACCGTCAAGCCAGTGGAGCTTTTAAAAGTCTGATAGCGACCTTTGATCCCTATAAATCCTTCGAGCCCCTCTCGGCATTTTTCGATAGGAATTTTTAAAGCCAAGCCGACAGCCAAAGCAGCGGCCACGTTGATCGGATACGATTGATGGCTTACGGGAAGATGGAGTTTAAGGTCTTTTCCCAAAGCTTTAAAAACAAGCTGCATGCCTGCGCCAACATTTTTCACAGACATAATCGCTAGGTCAGCTTCCGGATGGTAGCCAAAGCTAATGAGTTTTTTTCCTAAGTCCCGGGCTCTTNNTAGACAGACACTGATTTTGGGTCGCACCGTTTCCGTCAAAAGTGCTATATCGCCAGGACGTCGGGCCCCAAACTCAAAGACCCCATAACGGTGATCGGGCCTAAGTTGAAATAGAGCTTTTGGAATTGCAAAATCGGTATTTTGATTACCTGGGGTGCAGAAGGTCTTTGCCAAATGTGAGAGCATAAGGTGGATCAGCGTTTTTACCGTCGTCTTGCCGACAGACCCCGTCACTGCAACGAGCTCGCACGAGGCCGGCAAAGTTTTGCGCCAACCCGTAGCGAGTGCATGATAGGCCTGCATAGTGTTTCTAACTTTGATAGCCGGAACTTTAAGCGGGCTGCTAAGCTCTTTTTCTGTAAAAATTCCCGAAGCACCGCGTTCAATCGCGTCTGCAATAAAGGTGTGGCCATCGAATGTCTCACCCTTCAAGGGAATAAACCAATCACCGGGCCGAACGTTGCGTGAGTCTGTTGCAAGTTGTTCGAAAGACGGGCAGAGAACGTTTGTCGGAATCTCTGACTGCAGGTAATTTCCGAGCCATTGCTTGTAGCTCATCCAGTCCATCGTGCTTAACTCCATAGATCTTTAAGAAATTGGCGAGCGGTTGCCTGGTCGCTAAACGGTGTCTTGCGATCGCCGATAATTTGCTCAGACTCATGGCCTTTTCCCGCAATTAGGATGGTATCCATCAAAGCGGCTTCTTTTATCGCAAGTCCGATCGCTTTTTTGCGATCGACTTCAATCGTAGCTTGCGTTGGCATTTTTAAGCCGGCTCTCATTTCTGCAATGATAGACAATGGCTCCTCGTGTCGAGGATTATCGGAAGTTAGAAAGAGTCGATCCGCCAAAATTTCTGCAATAGCAGCCATTTCAGGCCTTTTCCCGCGATCGCGATCGCCTCCGCAGCCAACNNGCCAAATACCACCCATAATTTACCACGAACAGACTTCCGTAAAGTTGTAAGAATCATTCTGAGAGCTTGTGGCGTGTGTGCAAAATCTACATAAACTTTGGGAGCCGATTCACTCGTACTCACCAGTTCACAGCGGCCCGGAATCGGAGCTAGATCGGTCCAAGTTTCTGGTGCCGGGGAGTAAGATAAAACAGATTCAGCGATGAGCCACGCAGCGATAAAATTTTCAGCGTTGTGCATGCCCAGGTAAGGGATCGCGCCTTCAAAAGTCTCTCCCCGAAACATAAACCGTATGTACTGTCCATGCGTATGGGGTTGACAGTCTAAGAGCGCCACATGCAAATCACGTTTGACGTTTTGTTCGGGATCAAAACCATAGGTCCAAAGATCGCGTGTCGGAATGCTCGCTTCAGGAAAGTCTTCCAGGAGTTTGTGGTGTACGATCGCTTTACCATCTTTTTTAAGCAGACTTTCAAAGAGCAGGCATTTAGCAGCCCAATAGTCCTTCATATTTTTATGAAAATCCAAATGATCACGAGAGAACGAAGTGAGTACGGCACCTGAAAATTTAATATTGCAAACTTTTTGCTGAATGAGAGAATGCGAAGAGACTTCCATAATAACGTTAGGAATAGCTTTCGCCTTACAATCGGCCAGTGCCGAAAAAAAGACAGGTGGGTCGGCAGTTGTATGCTCAAGCTTCCAATGGGTTGTGCCGTCATAGGCACCCAAGGTGCCGAGCGATAAACATTTTTGCTGATGGCGCCGTATGAGTTGGGAAGCAAGCCAAACCGTCGATGTTTTGCCATCAGTCCCCGTGACTCCGTAAAACTGCAGTTTTTGTTCCGGGTTGCCATAGGCGCGTGCGCTGAGTATGGTCCAGGCGGCGCGGGTGTTGCTTACCTGCAGCCAATTCACAGTGTGCTCTGCAGTCGCCAGCGCTCCCAGTTTTTCGCGATTCTCTATGACCAGCATTCCAGCACCATTTCGGACTGCAAGTGCGATCAAATCGTGCGAGTCCGTATGCTCACCTTTGATGGCTATAAAGATGTCGGTGTCCTGCAAACCGTCGGTGCGGTTTTGTGGGAAGCCTTTTTTGTCCGAAGAAATCATGCGGCTTGCGGCAACGAGCAAGCGAGCGTCCGCAAGAGCATTCCGGGCTGATTCAAAAGATATTTTGTTTGGCATATGTGAAACTAATTACGGATTTGAAGTTAGTGTTTTGCTCATTTCACCTACAGGAACTCGATCAGGAGCGACATTAAGATATTTCAGTGTTTTTGTAACGATTTCACTAAAGGCGGGCGCCGCCCAACGGGCTCCATAATAGGGTTTTTCAGAGGGCTCGTCGATAACAATATAAACGAGAATATGGGGGTCATTGACCGGTGAAAACCCAGCAAAGTCGGCAATGCGCTTATCGGCCCCGTACCTATGGGTGAGGGGATCGACTTTCTCTGCTGTGCCGGTTTTACCGGCTGTCGTATAGAGCNNCTCTCATAGCGAGAGGAGCTGCGCGATCTTTGACCGTTTTTTCGAGAATACGACGCAGAATATTGACCGTCTTGGGCGAAAGAATCCTCCTTTTATTTTGCAGTTCAGCACTGTACAGAATATGCCCCTCTTCATTTTCAATACGTTCGATAACGCTTGGTTTTACCAGATTCCCGCCATTCGCAAATACCGAATAGGCTCCTACAACCTCCNNCCGTTAACGAGAAGACCCTGTCCGAACGAGATATTTGCAAATTTTATCAGTTCCCAAGTTTCAGGGGCTGTTAGGCGGCCGCCGGTCGCTCCCGGAAATTCAATCAGAGCCTCTTCTTTGCCAAAACCAAAGTTGTGAAGAGCGTTCCAAAGACCCTTTCTTCCCAGTCTTTTCGCAATCTTATAGGTACAGATATTGCTTGAATAGACGAGTATTTCAGAGGTTGTAAGGTATGTCGAGGGGTGATCATCATGAATATACGAGTGTTCATCAACTTGAAATTTCCCGTTTTCGCAGTTATGCAGCTCATTTTCAGTGGTCAGCCCCTGCTCAATGGCTGTGCTAATTACGAAGGGTTTCATGACTGAACCCGGTTCAAATAAGGCAGTAACCGCCAAATTTTTAGTATTTGGCATTTTGATGTCTTGGGGCTCATTGGGATTAAAGGTTGGTTGATTAGCGAGCGCTAAAATTCTTCCCGTATGCGGATCTGCAACGATTGCAAAACCACCTTTGGCTTTAGCCTCTTCAACCCATTTAGCAAGGGTTTTTTCTGCGATTTCTTGAATGACCGTATCGATCGTAAGCACAAGATTATAGCCGGATTGTTGCGGTAGAGCGGAATCAGCATTAAGGAAAATTTGATGCCCTTTGGCGTCCCGTAGACGGAGCGACTCGCCTGATGTGCCCTTCAATTTTTTATCATAGACCCGCTCGAGGCCGAATAAGCCGTTGTCGTCCGTGCCGACCAGGCCTATGAGATGTGCGGCGGAAGTCTCTTGGGGATAGTATCGGGAAGGTTCCATCACTTGATAGATTCCCGCAAGGCTGAGTTTATCGACTTCTTCGAACGCCTCTGGACTCATCTTTCGCTTGAGCCAGGCAAAGTAGTTTTTCTTATTCGCCAGTTCTTGAATTTTTTCAGACGAAAGTCCGAGAATTTGGGAGAGTTTTCGGAGTTCAGCCGGGCTTGGGTCAAAGATCTTAGGATTGATCGCTAACGACGGGGTTTTGATACTTATCGCCAGCGGTACATAGCGGCGATCAAAAATTGTTCCACGGTAGGGCGCAAGTTTTATGGAGCTTTGATACTGTTGACGAGCGATAACGGAGAGCAATTCCGAAGCTGAAAAGAGGTGGAGCCAAAGCCCTCGCGATAGCAGGAGAAGAAAACCTATAACGAAGAAAATAATCACAGATTTAGCGCGATTGTAATAGAAGTGAGGGGAAGGCAGCTCCTGCAGAAAGAAGATAAGGATTCTTCTCTTGAATTTTTTTAAGCCCATTGTCGTTACTCGCTAAGGGCTGATAAAGAAGCCTTCGTTGTTATTTGAGCAAGATCCATGGTTAAGGAACTGCGTTTTTTTAAAAGAAGAAATTCTTCATTTTTAAGCCGCCCAATTTCGTAACCGAGCATAGTTGTTTCAATCTTTATGTGTATCTTGAGAAAGGCCAAGCAAAAGAGAAACGCTAGAATCAGCGCGACTAAGATGCAGAATTTATTTTCGAGATCGCTCATTTGTTCCAATTTTTTCAATTACTCTCAGTTTAGCACTTCTGGCGCGTATGTTTTTGATAATTTCGTCGTCCGAAGGAACTAGCGGAAACGGTTTTATGATCTGTCCTTCAGGAACGATATCCTCT
>PLEQ01000075.1 GCA_003136475.1 Deltaproteobacteria bacterium | reverse complement strand
GCCTCCTGCTCTAATTGAGGGCGGGAGCCCAGTCGCTCATAAACAATAGAAAGAAAAAACAGGCATCGTTGCACGTGAAACGGCGGACCCAACCCAAAGGAGATCAATGCTGCCAGAACTAGGTATACTAGCCCTTGATCATATACGCGATCATGAAACTCAATAGGGCCTGAAATTCCATGAAGGCTAGTGCAATAATGAGGGGTACAAAAACGTCAGCCCGCGAAGTCGGATTACGCGCAATCCCTTCCAAAGCAGCGCTTGCCGCGCGACCTTGACCTGTCGCCGCACCGAAAGCACCGAGACCAATGGCAATCGCGGCACCGATTTTTGCCAATCCGACCGAAGAATTAGATGTGGCAGCGGCATCTTCTGCCAATGCCAAAGAGCTTGACAGCAGACCAGTTAAGATAGCGACACTGTTTAGAAATTTCTTTTCCATTCCGAACCTCTTCAAAAAATCAATGATCGTGAGAAATTGCCATGTTGATATAAATGCCGGTTAACATCGTAAAGACAAAACCTTGGATAACCGCAACGAGTAAACCAAAAAACATTAAAAAAGAAGGCGCTAAAAGCGGCACTAACTCAGAGAAAATACTGAGTAATAAGTGATCCACGTAAATATTAGCCGTAAGACGAAAAGACAAGGAAAGCGGCCGCGCTAAGTGACTAATCGTCTCCAAAACGATAAAAAGCGGCGCCAAGGCTAGAAACGGACCCGTAAACTGTTTCAAATACGCAACGCCATGCACAGAGATGCCTGCGACATTGTAAAATATAAATACGGTTAGTCCAATGACCAGGTTAGCGGAAAAATTCTCCGTAACAGGTGGAAATCCTGGGATTAATCCCGAGATATTACTGGCAATTATAAAAAGAAAAATCGCAGTTAAAAGTNNCATGGTTAAGTCGTCAAGAAAAGACATCACCATTTCCATCATAGTTCTAAGATTAAAGCGCCCCTCAGGCGCAATAACGTTGTTCCGTAAACTACGATCGACGGAGCGACTAAAAAGAAGCCCCAGGGCGAGACAAATGAAAAAGGTGATAAGTGATGAAAAAAGCGGCGAAAATTTCGCATCGATATGGAGGAGCTCTAGAATGCTCGTATAGACATCCAGATGTCCCGCCTCTTTCGCCGCCGCCTCTCCAGAAAAAAGCAGCAAAGACAGGAAACTAAAAACATACAGAATCGATGTGATCACTCGATCTTTTCCTAACGTCGAAGACACCCGCATAGCACCGCCTTTCAACACCCACTTACGTAACACAGTTTAAAAGGGATCCGCCTCGTAGCTAAATTCTCTCTTCACATACAATCTTGCCAGCTGCGTCGCTTGAAAAGAAAAAATAGAGAAGAAAAAAAATAACGTGCGCCGTTAGCCCAATCATCGCCCCAATCAAAATTGGGATTGAGCCCAAATTCAATACGCTCATTCCCAAATACGCAAGAACTAAGAGGTTAAAACCCTTGATAGATATTGCAAGTAAAAGAGAGAGGCGGTGTAGAAAAGTTTTTTTGGGCTGCAGCGCCTTAAAACTCACGGCAGAAAATAGCACCACAAAGAGAAAAATATTAAATGTAAATATTAGGTTACCGTAAGCTATAGCAGATAACCAGCTTAGAGCTAAATTATTAAAAAAGGTAAAAAAAACGGCAAGGGAGCTAAAACTATATAAACCTAGGTAGAGAAAATATGCTGTCAGCACTATTTTTTCTTTCTTCGTTCCTCGAGCTCCATAATACGACGCCCGATCAAATAGTAAGAATGGCCAATGATCAAAACACACAGCGGCCAGACAAGATAAGACCACGGAAGAGTGCCAGGATAGTGCCCTTCTAAATAGGACACAAGGTCGAATGCAAGCACAACCAAAAGCACTGCCTGGCCATTTGCAGCCATAAAATNNGGCCTTAAGCGCGTCTCTGTCTAATGCCCTCTTGTCTCTTGCCAAAAAGACCTACCTTTCTTCCTTGTCCACCTTTCAGTGCTATGCTACCTTCATTCCAATAAGAGTTTCTCTTACAACAATTATTAAAGAATTGAGCACTCCGATGACGATGATCCTATCGTTATGCGGACAGTTTTACCATGAGAGAATTATTTCCGACTGAAAATCTATTTTCCCAACATCAAATCTCTAGCAAGAAATCATCTGAAAAAAATACTTCTCTTTCTTTGGAAGCCAAAAAAATTTGGGAATATGTTTGTGATGAACTTCGCTCTCATCTGGGCGAAGAAATTTGCAAACGGTGGATCTTTCCAATTCGAGCGCAAGCTTCGAACGAAGATGAACTCATACTCATAGTCCCGTCCATCGGCTTCTATCAGGTCGTCTTGAGCGACTATCTCGAACTCATCGAACGTTGTAAGAATAAACTCGGTTTTGAACATATTTCTATTGTTATAGACCTTGATCGAGAACTACCGGTAAGTTCCTTGGCGAAAGACCGAAACAATTGTCTTTTTAATGAGGATAGTCAACAAGCTCAAGCCATAAAAGAAAAAAACCTAAAAAGTAAAAAGACCAAATTGGTCAAAAAGAAAACTCCTACATCCTCTGCAAAAAACCTCCAGTGGATACCAGAAACTAACCTATCTTCAAATCCTAATCAAAAACGATTGGCTGAACCTGCTGAAAAAATTTTATCTAATTTTTCAAAGGATCTTGGGGAGGAAAAAAATCGTCACATGCAAGCATCTAAAGCCGACTGTGATTTAGATGCCTTTAGAGTTGAAAATACTTATAGATTAGACAACGATTCAACCCATGCTGAAGAAAATACCAAGCCGGAGCTGCTAGAACAAGGATACGAGTCAAAAGAAAAAGAAACTCCTCTACTTTTTGGTCACCCCCCCTCAGCCTTAGATCGTTTGGGTGAAAAAAAAGTCGAGTGTGATAGCGCTTCCCAAAAAAGCGACTTTAATTTCAACCTTGTTTCAGATCATCCCCAATACGAATTCCAGCCAACATCAGGCAGACCTTCACCGACGTCGAAGACAGGAAGCAGTCATGCTTTCGGCAAAGCAGATGCAGCAATTCAATCTACCGAGACTCACTCCAAGTCTGAAACTGAAATAGAAACCGAACGACGAGAGAGAATTGATGAAATTGTAGGGTGGGGAAAAATCGAAGACGTCGAAAGCAAAGACAAGGAANNCGCTTAAGTTCTGACACACTTTTTTCGCATACTCTCTCGCGAAAAACAAAACTAAACCCTAACTACACGTTTGAAACATTTGTACGAGGTCCTTCCAACCAGTTCGCATTAGCGGCTTGTTACAACGTAGCTGAAAACCCTGGAAAAACTTACAACCCTCTCTTTATCTATGGTGCTACAGGGTTAGGAAAAACCCATCTGCTGCACGCTGTTGGCAATCACATAATCAAAACGAATCCTAACGCCACCATTGCTTACATTAGCAGTGAACGTTTTATGAATGAGTTGATCTATTGTTTACGGCACAATAAAATTATTGATTTTAGGCAAAAATATCGTCACTGTGATTTGTTCCTCATGGACGATATCCAATTTATATCCGGCAACAAAGCCGCTACTCAAGAAGAGTTCTTTCACACATT
>PLEQ01000141.1:24746-24959 GCA_003136475.1 Deltaproteobacteria bacterium | reverse complement strand
ACTGCCATAAGCTATTGAGACTTACAGGCCAAGTATAGCCGCTCTTTTTAAGTCTATAACGAACAAACTTGGGCTCGAGATTCCATCCCAATAATTGATTAACTCCAGTTTCCGTTAGAGAGCCCTCATCACGAAGTGTCGAATATTTTTTTCTAGGAAAAAAATCGTTAGGATTCGTTTCGATCCACAGCGCTAGCTCACATCCCTCCTGAC
>PLEQ01000141.1:0-24739 GCA_003136475.1 Deltaproteobacteria bacterium | reverse complement strand
CTCTAGCACTTCGCTAATACGCGATGGCGCACACATCAGCATCGCGAATGTTGCCGATGTAAAGGTATCCCGATTATGCTGCGGATTATTTGCAAAAATTTCGGCTAAAGCGGACAAGGCTTGAGGATCTGGAAGCTTTTTTTCGCGACGTTCTTTCGCTTTCTGCCCTGTCTGTATTTCGTCCTTCTTACGAGCAATTGGGCTTTTCCAGCCGGAGACGTCAACGGCAACCAATCTATTTTTGCTTACAAATTTCGCAAGCCGTTCTANNGAGTAATTCTCGCGGACAATTTTGGCGGCTTCATCTAAGACAGAGATTGAAATATCAGCAATATGAGCGACCTTATTCATTTGAAGGAGTGTTTTTTCAATAGATCTGAGCGCCTTCATCTCATTTTTAGCACCCGTTGGGCTATGTCCTTGTTGATAACGAAAATAGGCTTTTGAAAAATCTATAAACTCTTTGTCGAGCGTATCTTTTGCTTGAGCAGCCTGGGAATTTGTCCCCAACTTTGTAAATTGAACAACGCCTTTCCATTCCCAGTTCTGCCAATTTGTATCTGCACCAAATACGGTTAATTTATTTTTACATAGCTCGATGAACGCACTGAGATTCCGTTCCGCCTCCAATTCAGCTCGCGGTCTAAAATGAAAAATTTCAGCCATACGACAGCTCCTTCTTCCTCGCCTCACATCTTTGCATAACATCTGCTACAGCAAGAATACTTCGATCGTTAATCGCTGCTATTTGCAAGTCGCCCGTCACCTGTCTTAGTCGCGCACGTTCTGCAATAAGTCCGTCGTAGACAAGCTGATGCGGCCCATCTATCCATGGCTGAAAATGAATACACGTATAACAAGGCACGGGGGCGTTAGCTCCACAAAAGCCATGATTTCCGCAGGTCCCTATATTCTCAGTTCCTGTTCGGATCCGACTGTTTATGTCATTTCCACGGATAGCATTTTTTTCAGAATCAACTAAGATTCCCGCAAAAGCTTGCGCGTATGGCGCTAAGTATTGGCCGATAGCTTGGTCAAGTTTTTCCACATGTTCGGGAATATTTTTAACGTACACCGCNNGTCCAGAAGCTCTGCGATAACCATTTCTCCGAAACCTTCTCGGGCAGCTCGAGTCCCGACCGTATAGCGGAATCGATATGCCGTTAAATTGATCGGCTCCCCCGTGCGTTCGGAATAGAGATTGGCGATCTCCGCTATTTTTTGAAGAGTTTGGGAAATGACACGCGTTTGAATATGGAGTCGATCTGTACGAGCCCAGGCTCTCAGCTGCTCAAGCGAGAAGACCTCTTCAATTGATGAGAGACAGAGAAAAAGAGGGAGTTCTAACTCATCTTGTTGTTCTAGCTTAAATCCTAAGATCTTATTGGCCACTGAAACGGTTTGCTTTGCATGAGCAGTAAGAATAATCCACAAGTCATGAGTAACAGCGAATTGTTTAAATGCTTCTCTAAAATTCCCGCCTCTTATTTTTGCGCGAGGGATATTAAGCAGATATATCGGGTCTCCATTTCTATTTTTTCCCTGTAAAATATCCTTTATTTTCAAATGTGAAATCTGTATTGGACGACGGCCAGTATGGCTTTGGCATAGGCTTATCACCAGATCTTGTAATGAAATTTTGTTTTGTTCAAAGAGTTGAACTGCACACTCATTGAACCCATGTAATTCGATATCACTTAAAGGCCCATTGAGTGGATCAAGACGCTTAATTAGATCGCCTTTCTCACATCCCTTCAGTCTCCACCCACTCATCAATTCAACAACATCTTCCGTAACTCCGGGATACCCTAATTTATGCCATTGTTTAAGAAAGTAGCGAATATTGGCTAGATGCCATTCTGTTTTATCAGTTAGAGTAGATTTATAATTTATCAACATAGAAGGAGAGATACTTGAAGCGCAGGTTTTCTTTAACATGCGCCGAAATTCATTTGAAATGATATACACAGTCGCAGCCGAGAGGTTACACGCGTAATAGGTAAGCGTTTTTAAAAACGGATTTTGAATTTCCGCATCGAAAAGACTCGCAACGGCACTAACATTTACTAGAGTGTCTTTATCAAGACGCCAATAGTCATCATTCTCATCAAAGAGATATCCCGCTTTCGACAGATGTTGGCTTGAATTTGTCTTGATTTGCGCATTTTGTTTCATTTCCATTCTCAAAATCCCTCTCAGGCATTCGCATTAAATCTTTTTGTAACTCTAGCGATAATTGGTGAGCTTTATCCTTAATGAATCTTTTGTTGTATGTTGCAGCTGTTCCAGAACCATCTTTCCAACCCATTAGATAGGACCTTATTTTTTCTTGTTTTTCCGCACTTGGCGGTTGGTCCATAGCATCCATATGCTTCGAAAAATTATAATTCCAGGTGTGGCGAAGCTGATGGCCAGTGAATCCGTATAGATCAGGAGCTGTGGCACGGACTGCATCAATGATTTTTTTATAGGCAACAATAGACATGGGCTGCCCTTGGGTTGGACCAGCCTTATGAGCAACAAGGAGAAAGTCATGCTTGTTGGCATTGGGCACTGCTTTCCTGAATTTGACTATGTATTCATGAATCTCCCTCGCAAGAGTTTCCCTTAAAGGTAATCGACGGTCTAAGGTTTTGACGAGAGGTTGATATGTTCTTGGGTCATCCTTCTCGTCCGGGCGGCGCGCAACAATCAGTTGGTTATTTGAGAAATCAAAATCTCGAATACGTATGTTTAGGAGTTCTCCCGCGCGCAATCCTAAATGGTAGAGCATTAAAAAAACAAGGCGATTACGAATTTTGACTTGATGATCTTTAAATGGATTTAAATCAGATTCAGGCCGAAAAACTTCGAAAACTAACTCTATTTGTTTTTCATCGAGTGATTTATCAACCTCATTATGATCTGTATTGACTCTGCGCGGTCGCCTTGATTTTATGCCGGTTACCATTTTGTCTATTTGCAATGTTGCATGCTTGTCTTTTGAGATACTAAGAAGACTTGCTAGCCACTCCACATAAGCTGCAATAGAGGTTAAACGAGTATATTCTGTTTCTTTCCTAACTTTACTTGCAGAAAATTTCTTCGATAATTTTAGAATTTTATTAGCACGAAATCTTTTCTGACAGAAATCACGAAGCGCATCGAGATCGGGTGGTTCGAGATAGACTTGGTTTTGGAAGCGACCATGTATATCGATTCCTTGCTCAATGAGAAAATGCAAAAACACGCCAATTCCTAAGAGTGCTGTTTCCATAGCTGAAACTGAAAGAGACTTATTCCTCACTTGAGTCGTGAGATAGAGAGTTGGGTAATAGAGCGGAAGACCAGACGTGCTTTCCACGAGTAAGCAGTAACGCTCGCCGTTGCGCATCACAAAATTCTTAACAGATACAGATACCATCAGAGGCTCTCCTTAAACTTTACATTTGTTAAGGTATCTACTCGTCGATATTCGATCAAATAAAATTTTACATTTTTTGTAGGGCGTAAAATAAAAAATCCCACTATATTAAGTGGGACAGAGGGAAATTTTACAAAATACTCGAAGGTACGTCTCAGAATGGGATATCGTCAAAATTTACGGCAGCTTCGTTAGAAGATCCGGAGCCGTAGGACGGTGGCGGTGGGAAATCACCATTACCATTGCCGCTTTCAGCATGGGGGAAACGAGATTCTGGACGTTCTTCATCGTGTGGGCCAGAGGTGCTTGTCGTCGCGGTATTGGGGCCGATAAAGTGAACCATGTTGGCGATGATTTCGGTAGTATAGCGTTTTTGGCCGGTCTTATCGTCCCAAGCGCGGGTCTGCAGACGACCTTCAACAAAAACTTGTCGCCCTTTGGCGAGATATTTTGCACAATTTTCAGCTTGTCGGCTCCACACAACAACTCGGTGCCATTCCGTTTGTTCTTGGCGTTGCCCGTCGCGAGTCCACGATTCTGTCGTCGCGATGCGCAATGTCGCAACCGCAGTTTGGTTCGGCGTATAACGCATTTCGGGATCGAAACCCAATCGCCCCATAATAAAGACTTTATTCATAGATGCCATCGTACTGTCCTCAATTAAAAAAGAAACTTAGGTCTCAAACATTTGCTTTCCAATCGGCTATGTTTAAGATCTATAGCTATGACCGACAAGGAGAAAATACTATTTGCTGAGTTTGCTGTCCCATGACATTTTCACAAAGAACTTTTTATTGATAACGGGTTGAGGCTGCATGACAAGGTTTTTATCAAGAAAGCTGGCAATTATTCTTCTGTCGCTGCTGTTTACAAACTCATGCCGGGAGACCATCAAACTCCCAGCTATCGAGCACAATGTCTCAACACCCGTCGACATGGCGACTGATTTCTCGGGGGAATATTTTTATGTCTTGAATGCCGATTTTTTGCATACTTACGCGACAGGTTCCCTTCTCGTTCTCAACCAGGACGGAGATAAAGTCGGATCTGTTCCGGTTCCCCGCCTCGGCAAAGTGCTCACAGTCAGCGGCAATGATCTCTTCATCCTCTTCGATCACGAAGCCGGTGAACATCCGCGCAAGGTCCTGCTCTTCGACATTAGCCAGCCGAACAAGCCCGTTCAAAAGAAAGAATGGCACTTTGACGACTGCACACCCGGCAACCTCGCAAGTCGCAAGGACTACCCATACTTCGCACTTATCTGCAACGAAGGCGCACTCTGGATGGGAACACTCACAGAGGACCGGACCAAATCGACGCTCAAGAAAGTCCGAACCTATCCGCAGATACAAGGAGCCACGCGGCGAGCCCTGTACCTAGATCCTAAGCGCGAGCTCCTCTTTGCTTTCATCACCGACGTCGGTTCAGGTACCCTGGTCGATTCTCTCTATACCGACAGCCAAACCTGGGCCAACGGTGCCTACATAAACAACAGCCCCGATGAGATTCCAGACGCTCTCCAGCAAACAGCGGCACGCGCATCCGATGTGCTCGATAACACCACCCGCTTTGAATTTATGCTCTATGATATTGCCAAAGAAGCCAGTAATGGCTTCCCCCCCAAGAATTTCGTAGACGTGCGAAAGCAAGAGCCACGTTGGCTCTATTTTGGTGTTGAAAACTGGGACGGCACTCCGGATGACCCGGGCGCTCAAGGCAACTCTTCCATTAAGTACTACCGAACGAACTTCTGGGAAACTCGGCCTGACCCAGACGACAGTGATTCCTTCTATATTTCCCATCGCGGACTAGGGACTCAGGGCAATTCCGAGCACGCCAACGACATTATCAAGGTGACCTTCAAGAAAGGAGGAGACCCACGCCCCAACGCTGCCGGAGTCCCACCCGTCCTCACCAGCTATCTGACATTTGAGCGCGTCTATGGCTTCAAAAGCGATGAGACAGGGCCAGATAAGTACTTCAATTCATTTATCATTACCAAATATCAGGTCCAGAAAGTCATCCTTCTGAATAGCTTCCGAGACCTCGTGAATTTTAGCAATCCCCGCTATATGATTGCAGCGGCAAACGTGATAGAAAAAGACTCACCTTTTGGGGCGTGGTTTACGGATGTCAGCTCCTGGGATGTGGACAATTCCTACTATCAGCTCGCACTCGCAAAAAACGGGAATCTCCTTACAAGCTCCTTCTACACCGATGATCTGAGGCTCTTTAAGGTTAATTTTGGTGATACAATAAGTCTTATTAAACCGATCGATTAATTTCTTCAAAGTGCTGTATGTACCTTAAAAAGATTGTCATCAGCGGATTTAAATCATTCGCTGAACGAGTCGTTATTGTTTTACGAAAAACGGATATCACGGGGATCATCGGACCGAATGGCTCCGGTAAAAGCAATATTATCGATTCTGTACGCTGGGTCATGGGCGAGCAGAATACCAAGATGTTGCGTGGGGAAAAAGCGACAGACATTATTTTCTCCGGTTCCGAAAGGAGAAAAGGCCATAGCCTTGCCGAAGTCTCTCTCGTCTTCGATAACTCCGAGAGCTCACCCTTCTGCCCTGTAGAATACCGCCATGAAGAAGAGATCGCTGTCACGCGCCGCATCTATGCCGATGGCAATCGCGAATATTTCATCAATCAAAAACCCTGTCGTTATAAAGATATTGCAGACTTCTTTGTCGCCTCTTCATTAGGTAGCAAAAGCTACTCGATGATCCAACAAGGCCAGGTCGACCGTATCCTGCAAGCCAAACCAGAGGAAATCCGGGAAATCATCGAAGAGGCCGCAGGTACCACCGTATTTCGCAGCCGCGAAAATGAGACGCAGAAACGCCTAGAAGCCACACGTCTCAATCTCGAACGTGTCGCTGACCTTTCCACCGAAGTTGAAAAGCAAATGGAAGCCCTCAAAGAGCAGGTCGAACGCTCACAAGAGTGGCAAACCCTCACAAGCCAATTGAAAGAATCCGAGCTCACGCTCTGGGCTTTCCGGTCGCAAGAATTAAAAGAAATCATAGGGGTCTTCACTAAAAAAATTGCAGAAGAAGCTGCACATGACGTTAGAAATCTTGCAAGTCTCTCACAATTCGAAGAACAACATAGCCAACTCATCGATGTGCTCGAAAAAAGCGACCCTGAAATCAAGCAAATCAACGAAGACCTCACTACGACACGCGAACGCTTAGCGCGTAATGAAGAGTCTCTGAAGAGTTCTCTTAAACTTATCGCTAGCGGTGACACTCAAATCGCAACCGCTAAAGAAGACCTTAAACGCGAAGATGCCAGCACAATTGAGCTGGGAGAAATCTATGACACCCTAAGCTCAGATCTCAGCAAAGTCAAAGAAGCCTTTAAAAAACACGAGGAGGGAATTGAAGAAGATCGTTATCAACTCGATACCTTCAACGAAAAAGAACACATTCTAAATAACAAACTTTCCGAACTGCGTACAGAACTGCGCAATATCGATAAAATCGTTGACACTAACAACGGCCGGATGGAGCTTCTCAAAAAAAACCACCAAAAGATCGTTAAAGACAAGAATGAGCAAATCCGACGCTTAATTCATCTTGAAGATAATCATTCCCAAGAGCTCATCTTGCTCGACGGCGCTCGTGTTAAAGTAGACAAAAGCAAAAGAGAGCTTGATGAATTTCTCGAAAAACGCAACAAGCTGGAACTTAGCTTCGAAGATACTTCTAAAAAACGTATGGAAGAAGAAGGCAAACTCAAGAAGCTTAGCGAAGAGCATCTCTACAAAACCGCTGAGATAGCTACGATTGAAGAACTTAAAAAACACTCCGGTGACACGCATGCTGTCATCCAACAGATCCGCAGTAAATTCCCCGCTCTCAAATATCAAGTGCTGACAGACCTACTTTCTTTCAAAGATAACATTCTTGATCTTCCCGAAAAAGCTGTGACAGCCTTTGAAAAGTGGGCCGAACGCTTCTGCTTCTTCAACAAAAACGACCTCAACGCTTTTTTTTCCTCGGTGGGGACTTTTGCTCAGGGCAAATTTCACGCAAGTTTGATTGAAGACGCCTGCGACCTATCCGCGCTTGAAAGCTGGTTAGCGGAGCGCGAAGGCGAATCTTTTTTCAATTATTTAGCTGTCGAAATCGCCGATCAAGAACTCAAGAATTTCATTCGAACTCTGGTATTCCTGCCTTCCAACACTTTTAGCGAGGATCTCCTCCAAGGTTTGAAGCTCGGCGCAACGATTATCACAGCCGATGGCACGGTCATTTCATCCTTACGTGATCTACAACACGGTGTCTCCGGCGTCGGCTTACTTACACAGAAAGCCAAGGCTCAAAAAGTTGCGGAAGAGATTGCCAGGCTGAACAAGCAGTGCGAAAAATCGCAACGTAGCTGCGATGACTATAGTAGACAAGCCGATGCTTTAAAAATCCAGCTCAAGGAAGCCCAAGAGCTCACACTTGAAAAAAACAAACGGCTCATTGAAGCCGCCTCCGATCTTAGGGCGTTGGAAAAGCAGATTCAACAAAAAGAGGAGCTCATTCTTTCCGCACGAGAGCAATCTAAAGGCATCGAAGAGCAGGTTGAGGGTCTTGAAACAGAATTAGCAGATCTGCAAAACGCCAATACCTCACTGGCTAAAGAGCGCAAAGAAGCGGATCTGGAAATCAAAGACTTACGCGCTGCCGTTGAAGAACTGCTCTTTGATCGCGAAGAGCTTCAAGAACGCCTCAATCAAAAAAAGATCGACGCAGCGGCGGCTAAGGAACGACTGCAAGCCTTGCAAGCGAATCTCTCTCAAGTTCAAAACCAGCTCCAAACTAATCGCGATAAAATCGAGAAAAAGAAAAAAGATCTTGCAAAAATTTATGAAGACATTCAACTAGCGCGTGATAATCGCTCGCATCTCGAAACAGAGATCGGTCAGCTCGTTCGAGCGCGTGAGGAACTCGATCTGGTCTTGAGTGAAAGACAAAAAGCCCACGCGACAACTCGCGATCTTCTTAAAGAACTCGAACAGAAGATACAACTCTGTCGAGATCAACAGAACTCGTTCAAGAAAGTTCTTTCAGAAAATGAACTCGAACTTGAAAAGGCCAAGATTGCCTTACGCAATATTGAAGAGCAGAGTGTCGAAAAATATCAAATGGAACTGTCTACTTATACCTTCAGCGGAGAGGTCAACTACGCGCAACTTGCCAAGAACATTAAAGCTTTCAAAGCGCGGATCGAGGTCTTTGGCCCCATCAACATGATGGCTTCTCAAGAATATAACGATCTCCTGCAACGTAAGCAATTTATCGACCAACAGAAAGAAGAGGTTTTGAGCTCGCTAACCATTTTGGAGAATGCCCGCGCGGAAATCAAAGAACATGCTTCGATAAAATTCATGTCGACGTTCGTGGCGCTCAATAAAGAATTTCAAGAGCTCTTTCCTATACTCTTCACAGGCGGAGAAGCGCAGCTCACCCTCACTGGTAGTGATGATCCCTTGCAAGCTGGCGTAGAAATCATGGTGCGATTGCCCGGAAAAAAACCGCAAAGCATGACTCTTTTTTCCGGTGGAGAGAAAGCTCTGACTGCGATTTCGCTGATTTTTGCTTTGTTGAAGTCTAATCCTACACCGTTTTGCTTTCTGGATGAGGTCGATGCCCCTCTTGATGAGACGAACGTGCGTAAATACAATCGACTTTTGGAAGCCCTTTCTGACAAATTCCAATTTATAGTCATTACCCACAACCGTCGCACGATGGGAGTTTTTGACACTTTGTTTGGCGTAACTATGCAAGAACCTGGCGTTTCTAAGATTGTCGGTGTCGACTTAGGAAAAGCCCTACCTCCTCATCTGCAAAAGGCTTTTGCACAAGACCGCAGTGTGCAAGGTGCAACGGCAACTTAGACTTAGAAGCCTTAAAGAAACCCCTTGAAGACCTTTTATCTATAAGGTAGAACACATATTCGTTAGAGAAATTTGATTCTCGACTTCCACGTCGCAGCTTCTGATTGCGTTCCTTGTGATGAGCTATTCTTCGAATGCTTTAAGAAATTTCAGGTCAAGCTAATTAGAACAATCTAGCAGCGAGTGTACGATATGATGGCAACTTTAGTTTGGGCTATGGTTGGACTGTTTTCAGTTCTATCGGAATTGCTTTCGGGTTCTTTGTTTTTGCTATTTATAGGCCTATCGGCTCTCATTGTAGCAGGTGTTCGTCTACTGGGCCTTGATAATATTATCCTTGAATCGTTGCTATTCGCGACTCTAAGCATCGCTTCGATAATTCTTTTTCGAAAAAAAGCACTCGCTGGCTTTAGAACAAAGGGCCATTTTCGCATCGATAGCAAATTGAGGCTTGACGTCGATATGCCTGCAGGCTGCACTGCCATTGTTCATTATCAAGGAACGGTTTGGACAGCTGTGAATATGGGTGATCATCTTCTGAAAGCTGGGGATCTTGTACAGATCGTTAAAATCGAAGGCGTTAAACTTTTTTTAACATCAATTCAATCCTAAGGGGTTTTTATGGAAATTTTAACCATACCGTTTGTTTTTACTGCAAGTCTTGTTCTTGTCGCTTTTGTTATCGTCGCTAAAACTTTCCAAATCGTTCCGCAACAGGTTGCTTACGTTATAGAAAGATTGGGCAAGTACAATCGAACGCTCGATCCTGGACTACACATTATTATCCCTTTCATAGATCGTCTCCGTTATCGTCACAGCCTGACCGAAGTCGTTCTAGACATTCCTGCGCAAATTTGCATAACGAAAGATAACGTTCAGGTCAATATCGACGGCGTCTTGTTTTTTCGCGTTATTGATGCTGCGCGTGCCACTTATGGTGTTGCAGACTACGTGCAGGCCATCGTGCAGCTTTCGCAAACGACGCTTCGTTCAGAAATCGGCAAAATTGATTTGGATAGAACCTTTGAAGAACGCGAAAAAATTAACAATGCTGTCATTCTCTCTATTGACCATGCGACGGATCCTTGGGGGGTTAAAGTTCTTCGTTATGAGATCAAGTCCATAAATCCTCCGCGTGATGTTCTAGATGCGATGGAAAAACAGATGCGTGCTGAACGCGAAAAACGAGCAAAAATTTTGGAATCCGAAGCTGATCGCGATTCTAAGATCAACCGCGCGGAAGGTATTAAGCAGGAAACGATCAAGAATTCCGAGGCGGATCGCCTGAAGCAGATCAACGAAGCGGAGGGCAAGGCTGCTGCGATTTTCTCGGTTGCTAAAGCGACTGCTGATGGTTTGAACGTCATTGCCGCAGCACTGAATGGTGAGGGTGGCCGCGAAGCGGCTCGGCTTCGCGTTGCCGAAGAATATGTTAGAGAATTTGGCAAAATGGCAGGCGATGCCCGAACGATTATAGTACCAGCCAATACCAATGACATCAGTGGCATGATTGTCTCGGCTTTTTCGATCCTCGATCGCATGAATCATGGTGAGGTCAAGCTGCCAAGCTCTCGCAGTTGATTCCTTAAGGTGTTAGAGACGGTGTATAGGGTTGAAAGAATTGGTTGAGACCGAGAGAAATACCGTGGCTACCGGTTTCAAGATTCCAGGCATAGTCGACGCGCAAGACAAGTCGATAAATTTGGGGGACTGCCAAACGCAGGCCTCCACCTAAACTCGTTCTATGCGTCTTCGCCATCTCATCCCAATGCTGAGCGGCCTCACCAAAATCGCAGAAGAGCGCAGTCTCAAGCCATAAATAGTGTTTCCTAAGTATGAGCTGCAGAAGCTCTGCGTTGGCATAGAAGGCTTTATTACCCCAAATCGCTCCATCGGGAATTCCGCGAATAGAATCGAAACCACCAAGAAAGTGTTGGGCCTGCAAAGCGCGACTGTCACTGGCACTTAAATAGGTGTGAAGGGCAAGATTCAACGTTTGATGAAACGCTTTGTAATAGAACAGTTCCAACTCACCAAGGAGATGCGGACCCTCATCGGCGCCACCAAATATCCAGCCGATCTTATCAAGGGAGCGCATTCCGTTAACGATAATATTGTCAACAACCAGATTATCGAATTCGAATGTCGGGAGAAGTTTATATTTCTGATTGAATTCAATAAAAGTTTGGGTTGGCAAGGGCCCTTTACTTTCCGGAGCTAGGCCCCGAAGATCAAAAGCTTCGACATAGAGACCGAAGCGAAAACGCTGATCTAAAAAAGAGCTAGGGGAGAGGAACTGCAAACGATTGCTTTGCTCGTCCGTTTCTAGATTGCCGACAGATTCCTGAGCACCATTATAGAAAGTTCGTATGCGATGAAGCCAGCTGATCTCAGCTTGGAGCAGGCTGTATTTATCTATAATGTATGGGAGTTGAGTATAGATGAGCCCACCCCAAGGCGCCTGACCATAGCGCCTAAATTCTCCTCCCAAAACACCTTGTCGGCCGAGCAGGTGGGACTCATAGGCTCCGACGACGAGCAAGGGTGTACCGCCACCAACTTTGCCACGAAGCACAGGGATCAGGGTCCATTTTTCCTCGACTTTGATAAAGAAAGTATGGCTACGGATACTTAGCTCAGCGTAGGAAAAAAGGCGAGTTGCAATGATCCTATCATGTAGGCTTTGCAAATTTTCAGCGTTTAAATCACAGGGCACTGTGATGTCTAAAATCGATTGAAACCAATCTTTATCACTTTTCGAAAGCCCCTCAAACTCGAGGCTCACGACATGCCCCCTCACGTCCGCATGCCTGCTGTCATCCGCCAAGGCTGGCAAAGAATTCAGACCGTACAGAGTCAATAGGAGAAAAAAGTGTCGCGTATTCACGTTACAAATAGGGGTCCTCACGGCTCAGATAGTTTTTAACATAATCTCCAACGCCGGCTTCCAACGTCAAAAATGCTTGTGTATATTGCAAATCCTGCCTTAACCGTTCGATTTTTGCTTCGNNCGTAAAATATTGATATTGAGATCGGATCTCTTCCGGCATCGGGATAAAATCAAAGTCCGGCTTAAGCGCCAAAGCCTGGAACATCGATTGCCCTAATTTCAAAAATGACTGCGCGCGGCCCGTTCCGACATTGTAAATGCCAGAAGGCAGTGTCGAGTGCTTTTCCCAGATGTGAATCATGATTTTGATCACGTCCTTTATATAGATAAAATCTCGCTTTTGCTCACCATCGGCGATCCCCGCTTTGTGGTNNGCCTTTGCGATAAGGCTCATCATTTCATTTTTATGGTACTCACCGGGTCCATAGACATTAAAAAATTTCAAACCACACCAAAAAGGGGGGTGTTTCACGCTTTTTAAGATCCAGGTATCCACTAACTGCTTACTATAGCCATAAGGATTGATCGGGCGCAGACGAAAGGCATTGGCATGCTCATCTGAAAAGCCGTGTTCGCCCAGGCCATAGGTCGCACCAGATGAGGCATAGATAAAAGGAATGTGATACTCGGTACAAAAATGAAACAAGCGCATGGTATATTCGACATTGTTAGCAAGAAGAAAATCCATGTCCCTTTCAACAGTGGATGAGCACGCTCCCATGTGAAAAATGCCCGTGACTTCCCGCCGATTTTTTTCATCTTGTAACCACGGGAACAGTTTGTCGATCGGGAGATGGACTTGAAAAGACCTTTTGACAAGGTTTTTCCACTTGTCTGCGATTTCCAAATGGTCCACAACGACGAGATTATCGATCCCTTTTTCATTTAGCCCCCATAGAAGGGCACTCCCGATGAATCCAGCACCTCCTGTAACAATGATCATTGTTTACCTTTCTTCTTGCTCTGAATTGGAAAATTCTTGTTCAATAGGAAACTCATATATATGATATCTTCAGTTTTTAAATTAAGTGGAATCCCTCTATGGGCATAGGTTTTTTTGAAATATGTATAATCGCACTTTTTGCCCTGATCTTCTTTGGGCCGCAACGTCTTCCGGAGATGATGCGCGAAGTCGGCAAGTTCTTTGTTCATGCTAAGAGACTATCGAACGAGGTTAAGGGTCATTTTGAGACTATCATGAATGACGCAGAGGCGGCTGTTATCGCGGATGAAAAAAAGAAAAAAATGGAGCAAAAACAGCAGCCGATACCCATCGCTAGTATTCCGCTAGAATCTGAGGCTCATGTGGAAAAAGCCCCTCCTTCTCAAGAAAAGGCTGGCACTTAGACGTCAGGAGCCAAAAACCACGCCACACAACAATGCCGCCTGTACTTTTAGACGCTTGCTCTGAGATTGCCACTGATAATTTCTATTTTTGCCCTGCCGGCGGACTCGCTTCCGGGCTAGCAGCGGGCGGGGCGGGCGCAAGTTGGCCATCGTCGGTAAGTTGCACGAGCTTCTGTTCCGACCTAATGCGTTCCTTTTCATAACGATCCCGGTGCGGCTTGGGATTGAATTGCGTGAGATCGCACCCCAACAGAAAAAAAATTAGAAAAGGAAAAATCTTCAATCGCCTCGCAATCCTCATTTCTGGCCTCATTTTCTTTTGTTAAGTCTCAGACTTGACGGAAATATTTTAACGAATCCAGACTAACTTAGCATTTACTTTTTTTGCTAAGACGACCACCGGAAAAGTAAGGTGACAATCCCCGTGCGCTTCAAACCACAAATAGCAGCTTGTATCATCGCCAGGCATATGTCAGACGAGTGTTAAAAATCTGTTGCGTGCGTCGTCGTTCATTCCGTGTCTGAAAATAGAATTTCTCATAATCGGACTCATAACTTTGGACATTGAACTCAAAGGAGGCTTTAAGCCCATCGCCAAACTTAGAGCCCAGACCAACCGTGTATTCGGAGAGACCAAGATTATGACTTGTATTCTTTATTCCCGCACAGTTGCCGTTATCGATGCTTGTACAGACACTGAAAATTGGTAACTTTGAATTGAGAAGTTTATGCCCATAATCAACACCAATAAAAACTCTATCCATGAGTAAATAGGACATATTGAAATTCAAAACCGTCCTTTCGAAAATACTCTCCTGTATATGCTGAGCGTCTTTAATAAAGAAGCGATCTTCGTCGATTCTTTGGCATTTGGGAAGATCGCTCGTATCGATAAAATCATCGACGCTTGCATTCAAATCGCGCTTAATCGTCTGCTGCCAACCAAAGCCGNNCCTTATAACCCCGCACTCCTGAAAGAGCGCTTTTTTGTCGTCAAAATAGCCAAGCGAGCCGGCATTATTTTGGTTAAAAGACAAACCTCCGACCAGGTAAAGCGACGGCAGAACTTGTGCCGCGGCCTCAAATGCGAAAAAGCCCTCTTGGTTGGCATTCGAGAGCAACTCTCCTTCCCCGTTTCCCAAACTTACACGAAAACTCAATAAATCAATGGCTGAAAGACGGCCATCAATACTGAGTGCGAGTTGGTCCCAACCTCTATCATAAAAGCGCGACGCAAGGGGGAGCCCACTCGTATCTGGGTAAAAACGGAAGCCTTGATACGTTTCCAAACTCATTTCAACAGAAGGAAAAAACGAGTACAAAAAGAAAAAACTCTCCACCACGACAAGTGGATCGGGCTGGTGAGGGATGCCAAGCGGAGAATCCTTCAAAGTCTCGTTACGGATGATCAGGGGACTTAGTGTAAGTATGGCACCAGCCGAATCAGAATATTGCTGCTCAAAGCCAAGACGGATGCTGGTCAATTTGATGCAACTTGCTGCATAAGCGGGAGGCGTTTCGGAAGGTCCTTTGACACAGTCTGCAATCGCTCCCAAACTAAAGTGCGGCTCCTTCCTGATGTCCTGAAAACGCAGGAGCTCATAGCCAGCAAAAAGGTTAGGAGTAAAAAAGAACATCGTAAGGAAACTCAAACTCTTCATCAGACAATTCCTTTCTTTAATCTCCAAACTCCCACATTTCTAAAAACGGTAGCGCAGATCAAAGCCGACGCGAACAATGCGATCTTTGTCATCACCCTGAATAAATCGACCTGATTTTCTTCCATTATCAGTCACAAAACGCTCTTCGTCGCTGAGAATCGCACTAAAACTCAGGTTTTTCTTCAAATTCACTAAAAACCCAATATCGATTTCCTTACCTGTGAACACGGCTTCTTCTTGCGTCTTAGCGTTAAACCGATCGCTTTTGCCAATTTGGAGACCAAGAATAAAGTCGATGCTTTGAAAGAGTTCGACTCTTCCAAATAAGCTCGAACTCGCTTGCAGCAAAGCTGGTCTCGCGACTAGATTGCGAAACCAACGTTCGAACGCTGCACGACTATCTAAACCGAGCGCAAGTCTTCGATCCCACAATCGGAACTGTTTTATCAAGAAAATACCGGCATAGGCCTCTTGCACTTTGCCTTCGAATTCACGTCGTTCCTCAAATCCAGCCAAAAAGCTCCCATCAAAATTAGCTTCAATCAGCCAATGCAGGAGAATGGCGCCCCCCCAATAAGGATTCAGCGAACTCGTTGAGACATCCAAACTTTGACTATTCGAAGCGAGATGATCCACACGTTCACCCCGTCCCCGCAGGACAAGCATGGATACGTCGACCTGAGACTTTGAGTTTAGGGGCCGTCTTAGATCTGTTCGAAAACCGGAAAAATTATTCGGCAACTGCACGAGTAGCCCAAATTCATTGATATCGCTGAATGGGAACTGACTCACAATAAATTTTTCCCACACCCCAAAGGAGAGCTTCATTTGATCTCCATAAAGAATGCCGACTTGGTATTGATTAAGCAGAAAAATAAACGGCTTTTTCCTATAAACACTGCCAGTTCGGGAGTCGAAATCCCTTGGCGCACCCTCGCCTGGCAGGCTTTCCTTGCCAAAGACCTCTGGCCGTAGAGCTAGGCTTAGAAGACTCTGGTGAAAGTTCTCGATACCTAACTGAAATTCGGAACTCCGAAGACCTAAACTCCGGTAAGCAGCTCCTTTCCCTTCCGGATAGAGGGTGTTCGTCGAAAAAACATCAGAACCCGCTTTAAAAAGCGGCTCGTGGAACCCTAAACGGACATCAACAGAATAGTCCATGGTAGGAAGATCATCGTTGGCCAAGTTTTCAAAAGCGAAACCAGTGCTAGAGACGAGCAAACAAACCATTGCCATCCATCGCTTCACCATCACTACATCCTTTGCCTATTTAGTCGCCAGAGTCTTGGCGATTCGAGCCATACTTTTGACAGAAGCGCTTTCGAAAATTCAAGATCTATCTTACTTAATTNNCATCTTTCTCCTGTAGAAGTAGACATTTTGCTAGCATGCGATTTTAACTGGCACGTTATTTGAAATCTAATGTTCTGGGAGGCTTTCTATGGCTGAAGAGACACCTACAAAAGATGACCAACAATCCGAAGTCCGACGAAGACCAAAAAAGATGATTATCATCGCTATTGCTGGGGTCTTAGTTATTGTTGCTCTCGGTCTGGGAGCTGTACTATTTCTCAAAAAGCCCAAAGACGACTCCCAAACCTCGTCTGCAAGCAGCTCCGAGAAAAAAACCGAAGGCGGATCCGAAAAAAAGTCTGAGAAGTCAGAAAAAGCTGAGAGTTCAGAAAAGTCAGAAAAGTCAGAGAAATCAGAGAAGTCTGAAAAATCTGAGAAATCGGAAAAAGGTGAAAAAGCCGAAAAAAATGAAAAAGGCGAAAAGGGCAAGGAAAAAGAGGAAGGCGCTGCTCAGGGTGCTGCAGCAAAGACTGAGAGCGGGTCTGCTGAAAATACCGAAGTTGGTGAATCCTACTTGCTGAAACCTTTCCACCTGAATCTCGGCAACCCACTTGAAAACCGCTACATTCGTTTGGAAATCTCCATCGAATATAAAGGTGGGCCGGAGCAAGCTAAAGAAATGGATGCCCGACTGGCTCAGCTGCGGGATGCCATCATCACGGTTGCGAGCCGTAAGACTCGGGAATTTNNGGGAATTTTTACTCGGGCCTGATGGAAAAGATCAATTACGACTAGAAATACTCAATCGCATCAACCAATACATGACACACAAAATTGAAGCTGTATATATCACCGATATGATCATCGAATAAATTTAGGAGAACGGCATGGCCGACAATGAAAATCCTGGTGCGGGACCAAGTTCGGACGATCTCGGTTTAGGCCCTGATATAGACCGCAATTTGGGTGATAGTGAAGGCAAAAAGAAAGAAAAGACCAAAGAAGCCCCTGCCAACGAGGATAGTCCCGACCGCATTTTGACACGTACCGATTTTTCTAAGCTCAAAATGATTCTGGACGTGCCACTCAAGGTTTCCGTAGAGATCGGTCGGACTAAGATGTTGGTAAATGACTTGCTCCAACTAGGGCAAGGCTCTGTCATTGAGCTCGACAAAATTGCCGGTGAGCCAATGGAAATTCTAATTAACGACAAGCTCGTTGCAATGGGAGAGGTTGTTGTCGTGAATGAAAAATTCGGTGTCCGTCTAACGGACGTTGTTTCGCAATTTGGTATCAGCGATATGGATCAAGAACAAGACCTCGATACCTAAGGGAGAAGTACGGTGAGCTATTTGAAGCTAGGAATTATTGCAATGATCGCTGTTTCTTCAGCGCTCCATGCCGAGGAACCAAAACTGCTAAACCTTCAAAATATCGAAAGTACGATATCTGAAGATGCAGCGACCATTACACTTTCATTCAATGAGCCAGTAAGCGAAAGAGTCTTTGATCTCAAAGAACAAGATGGTTTTTTTCAAATCACTATGCCCAATACTCTGGTTCTTGAAAACAATAAATTCTACGATGGCAAGGCGCCATTTCTTAAAAAAATAGCAGTCTATCAAGTTTCGCCAAATTCAGCCGTCGCTCGCATTTACGTGGGCGCGTATGATCTTTCGAAAAGTACAAAAGCCATCTTGAAAACGACAATGACTGGCAAAAACGCAGTTGTTCGTTTACCTTTGAGCATTTTTCATAAAGATGTCATCACCCCAGCTAGCACGCATGAGGCCCCCGCCAAAAGCCCTACCCTTCTTTTAGGTGATCATGATCTTGAATTCTACATACAACGCCTCGGAATATTTTCGATATTATTTTTTGCCAGCATCTTTTCCTTTCTCAGTTTAAAACGTTTTCAAAAGAACAAAGTTTTCAAGGCTGCTGGCGATGGCAATTTCAAAATGAAGACGCTTAGCCAACTTGTTCTTTCCCCCAGACAAAAACTTTGCCTTATTCAAGTCGGCTCCGAGCAAATTCTAATAGCAGTATCGCCCGATCAAGTCACACTTATGACAAGACTTGCCAACCCCGACGCCCCCAAAAATCTGGCTATTGCTGAAACTGATGGGACCGACCACCGAAGAAAAATATCAACCTACAAGCGCCCTGAAAAATTTTTAGATAGCTTGAAGCAAACTATGAATGGCATTGAAGGAAAAGCTGAAATCCAGCAGGAATTCGTTGAACAGCCATCCGCTCCGGAAAAAAAATCTATTCATTATGCCATCGGTGATGATGGAATTGCTGATAAGACCAAAGAATCAAAAAGAGCCATCGATGATATTACGCGACTGATTCGGGAAAAATTAAAGGCACTACCGCAGATATAAAAAATCCTGCTAAGGAAAAAATGAGTCTACAGCAAAAAAATAAGCNNGTTCTTGTCGTCACGATTACGCTGATATTGGCTGCTTTTTTGCTATCGAATCTGGCCTACTCGCAGGTCAAAATACCCTCGCTAAATCTCAATCTTTCAGAAACCGACCAACCCGATGCCATTGTTCCTGCGATGAAAATTGTAGCGTTCCTGACGATTCTATCCGTTGCACCAGCAATCTTGCTTATGATGACGTCTTTTACACGCATCCTAATCGTATTAGGTTTTGTGCGCCAAGCGTTAGGAACGCAATCCATGCCTCCTAACCAAGTTCTTGTAGGTCTCTCACTCTTTTTAACCATGTTCACTATGGCTCCAGTTTGGAAAATTGTTCAGGACGAGGCCCTCAATCCCTTTATCGAAAAAAAGATCACCCAGGAGCAAGCCTTCACCAATTTTATCGCTCCCGTCCATAAATTCATGATTCAAGAGACTCGAGAGGATGATCTAACGCTTTTCTACAATATTTCAAAACTAGAGAAACCAGCAGAACCTAAAAATGTTCCGATGTCGATCCTGATGCCGGCGTTTATGATCAGCGAGTTAAAGACGGCGTTTCAAATCGGGTTTTTAGTCTATATCCCCTTTTTAGTTATCGACATGGTGATCTCTTCCATCCTAATGGCGATGGGAATGATGATGTTGCCCCCCACAGTCGTTTCTTTACCATTTAAGTTAGTTTTGTTCGTTCTTGTCGACGGTTGGTCACTGATTGTTTCGTCGCTCGTAAAAAGTTTTCAAATTTTTGGATAAAAAATGACTCAAGAAGCAATTCTCGATATCGGGGCACAGTCTGTCATCGTCATGATGAAGATCGCAGCTCCTATCCTTTTGTCGATCATGGTTACCGGCTTTCTTGTTTCGATCTTCCAAGCTGCAACCCAAATCAATGAACAGACTCTATCTTTTATACCAAAGATTATGGCAATGACCGCAACGATGGCTTTTGCTGGACCTTGGATTTTGCAAACGGTGATTTTTTTTACTAAGCGAATCTTCGACAGCATTCCGGCGGTGACCCATTAGCGGGAACGATGTTTAATTTAGACACAAACGTTCTGTTTCGTGGCGCACTTATTTTTTTGCGCATAGGGTCCTTGCTGTTTGCCATGCCATTTTTCGGGGATTCAAATGTGCCGGTTTCGGTACGTATTTTACTGTCGCTTTCCCTTACCTTTGGTTTGTATTCGCTCGTTTCACCGGAGTGGGTCGATGTGAAAAGTTTAAGTCTTTTCTCTGCCGCGTTTATGGCCTTCAAAGAAGCGCTTTTTGGGCTTGTCATCGGTTATCTTTCTCACCTTATTTTTGACGCGCTTGTCATGGCAGCAAGCCTGGTGGGTTACCAAATGGGCTTTGGCACCTCCAGCTTGCTATTTCCTGGGAGCGAGACACAAATGAACTCCTTCACCGCATTTCATCGGGTCCTTACCCTCGGTGCTTTCATCAGTCTTGGCCTTTATATGATATTTATCAATGGGATCATGGAAACTTTCGAATTTGTCCCAGCTGGTAAAGGCATTCTAAACTTCTCTCTCGGTGAGCTCGTAACGACGCTAACGAGTAAAGTGTTAGTGATTGCTGTTCAGCTGGCAACCCCCGTTCTAGTTGCTCTTCTCTTTGCAACCGCTGCTCTCGGGATACTGGCGAGGACAGTTCCGCAACTGAATGTATTTACGATGAGCTTTCCTCTGAACTTCTTTGTCGGACTCATTACCTATTTAGCGATGCTACCGTTCTTTCCGGCCTGGCTCCGCAACCATTATTTGAGCAGCTTAGAAAATATCATGGCAGCCGTCAGACTGCTGGGGACTTAAAGGAACTCGATGGCCGAAGAAGAATTAGGACAGGAACGCAGCGAATCCCCTACCGACGAGCGACGGGAATCCTTTCGCAAGAAGGGTGAGGTCGTTCATTCGCGAGAGGTCACGTCGGTTCTAGTACTTGGACTCCTAGTGGGTTTTTTAAGTTTTTATGTACGATCGGTATATCTCGATCTCTATACGTTCATGAGCAAGAACTTCATGTTTAAAACAACAGCATTCTTAAATCCCGAAGATATTTTCGACTACTTTAAGAAGGTCACTTTTCTTTTCCTAAAAATTACTTTACCGATTTTTGGCGCTGGCTCTTTAACTGCAATTTTTGTCACGCTGCTGCAGACAAAATTTAACTTTTCTCTTTCAAGGTTACAATTCGATCTTTCTAAACTCAACCCTATTCAAGGGGTTCAGCGCATGGTTTCTTGGCATGCCATCGTTGAAATCCTCAAAGGTTTTGGGAAAATCATCATTATTTCCGTGATTACAGGGAGTATTCTCTATAGCGAAGCGCATAAATTTCCCTTTTTGATCAACGTTCCGCTGCGCTTGTCATGGAGCTATTGGCTCGACAAATCGCAATTTCTCTTTGTCATGATTCTTATCTTTCTTCTTCTGCTTGGGGGCTTTGATTATCTCTATAGCTATATTATTCTTGAAAATCGGATGAAAATGAGCCGTCAGCAACTGCGAGAAGAGTACAAAGAACGCGAGGTAGACCCTAACCTAAAGCAGCGCTTACGCAGAATGCAAAAAGAACTCGCAACTAAAAAGACTATAGCTTCGACACGTAAAGCTACGGTTCTCATAACAAACCCAACTCACTACTCCATAGCGATTCGCTATGAAATAGGCATGGTCGCACCCATTATGGTTGCCAAGGGCATGGATCACATTGCCTTACAGATGCGAGAGATTGCCAAGTCTCTGGATATTCCAATCGTTGAAAACAAGCCCTTGGCGCAAACACTTTATAAATCATTGAAGGTCAATCAGGAGATCCCATCGAATCTCTACAAAGTACTTTCAGAGATCATTAGCCATGTTTTCAAAATCAAAGGCATAAGGATAAAAACCTAAGATCATGGAAATTGCAGCTCGACAAGGCCCTTTGCAGTTCATAAAGAACCCTGAAATTCAGTTTGCGATTGCTTTGCTGGGCATCATTTTTATGATGTTTATCCCCCTGCCCCCTTTCCTACTCGATATTTTTCTCGCTGTTTCAGTGACAATAGGATTTTTAATACTGCTTATTGCCATTTATATTCATGAGCCTTTGGAGTTCTCTACTTTTCCAACCATCTTGCTCTTAACAACACTCTTACGACTATCGCTCAATGTTGCTACCACTCGTAACATTTTACTAAACGGGGCAACTGGCAATGTCAGCCGAGTGATCACTGCCTTTGGTAATTTTATGGTGGGTGGCAACTACATTGTAGGATTCACGATTTTCCTAATCCTCGTCATCATCAATTTCATAGTCATCACCAAAGGTGCGGGCCGCATCGCCGAAGTCGCGGCGCGCTTCACCCTGGACGCCNNGATCGATGCTGATCTAAATGCGGGAATCATCGACCGCGACGAAGCCAAAAGACGTCGGGAAAAAATTGAAAGAGAAGCTGACTTCTATGGATCCATGGATGGTGCTTCTAAATTTGTCCGTGGTGATGCGATCGCCAGCATTATTATTACGTGTATTAATATCTTTGTCGGACTCGGGCTAGGTGTTGTGCAGCACAAGCTGTCTTTTAGCCAAGCCGCTCAAATCTATACGCTGCTGACGGTGGGGGATGGACTTGTTACCCAAGTTCCAGCCATTATCGTTTCTGTTGCTGCTGGTATAGTCGTCACGCGAGCCAGTAGTCAAAATGGCTTGTCACACGAACTGAGCAATCAGATCTTTCTGAACCCCAAAGCGCTTTATTTGTGCAGCGGTCTGCTGGTTGTAATGGCAATCATACCGGGGCTACCAGCCTTTTCGATGCTGCTGTTAGCAGGGGGCTTTTTTGCTGCAGCGCAACTGGCCAACACCGAACTCCAACGGCGCAAAGTTCACGCGCTCTCGCTTGACACAAAAACCAAGAAGCAGGGCAAGCGAGCAGATGCTCTCGACTCCCTACTTCATGTCGACACGCTCTCTCTTGAGGTTGGTGTTTCCCTCATCCCGCTTGTTGATAGCGAACAAGACGGTGAAGTTTTGGAAAGAATTGTTTCCGCACGTAAGCAATTTGCACAAGACTTGGGAATTATTGTGCCGATGGTCATGGTTCGTGACAACATTCAATTGAAACCCGGCGAATATCAGATTCTTCTTAAAGGCAATCCTGTGGCAAGAGGCCATCTGTTGGTCGATCACGAGTNNACTATAGATGGCATTAAAACCAAAGAACCCGCATACGGTCTCGATGCCGTTTGGATTAAACGTAGCCAGAGAGATGAAGCGGCATTCCGCGGTTACACAGTCGTCAACTGCGCTACAGTGATTGTTACGCATCTCACGAAGGTCATCCAAGACCACTCGCATGACCTCATCGGTAGGCAGGAACTACAGAGTCTCATCGAAGGTCTCAAGGAAAAATATCCAAAGGTCGTTGAGGAAACGATGACATCGGATGGACTTAATCTCGGCATCATCCTGAAAGTCACCCAAAATCTCTTGTTGGAAGGCGTCAGTATTCGCGACCTTCTCACGATCTTTGAGACACTCGCTGACCATTCAAAAACCACTAAAAATCCGGTTCTGCTCACTCGTCATGTTCGTAAATCGCTCGGGCGAAATATTGTTCGCAAGCTTCTATCTCCAAAGGAGACCCTGGTCGTCGCCAGCCTGGATCGAGGAGTTGAAGACTTGCTCATATCCAATCTGAAACATCATGAGGACGGCTCTAGCACGCTGGATCTAGCGCCTGACCTAGCTCAGAAAATTCTAAGAAAAATTGCGGAGTCGATGCAAGAATTCAATAAGACTGGGACTTTGCCTGTCTTGCTCTGCGGTGCGCAAATACGTTGGGATTTAAAGAAACTCGTCACGCGATTTGTACCTGGCGTAACCATAATTGCCTTTGATGAAATTCCTCAAGATATAGAAACGGAGAATATTTCTGTGATTTCTCTTTAACCATGGGAGGTAACTATGTTGGTCAAAAGCTTCGAAGGTCAGTCCATAAGCGACGCCATGAAAAAAGTTAAAAAAGAGTTTGGCTCAGCAGCGATTATTCTGTCGACTGATGAAAGAACGCTCGACGATTCAAAGGAGAAATTCTATGAAGTCCGTGCAGCAGCAGCTGAAACACGACCTATGCAAGGGGAAAAAAACACCCCCAATGGGGAAACATCGAATTTGGATGCCGTCAACAAATCCCTTGGTGAAATTTCGCGAAAACTGGGCAATTATTTCGAGTCCTTTGCCAGCAAAACGCAAGTCGTTTCCTTAGAGAGAGAAATCAAAGATTTAAAATTGCTTTGCATGGAACTTCTCCAAACCCGAACAGATTTGGATCAAGCAGGTGTCCCGGATGTTCTGCGACGAATTTTCAATTACTTGGCCATAGCGGGCATCGACAAACACTATCTTTTGGAACTGATCCAGCAATTAAAATTAGTGGGTGTTTCCAAGGAACTAGAAGAAGAACCCGCGCGTCTATTGGATCACTATCTGCCGAATGCCATACAATGGTTTGCCAAAAAAATTCGTATAAGCCACATAGTNNCACATTTTTTAAAACAGAAGAAAAAAATTCTTATCGTGACCTTCGATACCCAAGGCCTGGCTTCACACGAACAGCTCCGCATATATGCGAAGATTCTCAATATCCCGGTTTTGAATGCTTATGGAATCGATGAGTTAAGAAAAGGCCTTGCTGAAAACACCAATTATGACCTGGTTCTGATCGATAACGCAGCTTGCTTCCCGTATCAGGAAAAAGACGTTCAAGCTTTACGCGAGATCTCTTCAAACCTGTCTCCTATAGACTTTCATGTCG
>PLEQ01000085.1 GCA_003136475.1 Deltaproteobacteria bacterium | reverse complement strand
TAAGTGAGCTCCTACACATCGTCGATTTGACGACACTGGAACCCAACACCGAAGCCAAGAGCCTCGCCTTGAATGACATCGGTCGTGTTAAATTCAAAACCATGACCCCGATTGCGTTCGATCCCTATGCCCAAAACCGCAGCACCGGTGGTTTTATTGTGATCGACGAGGCTAGCAACGCCACCGTTGGCGCCGGGATGATTGCTGGTTAAAGCTTAGTTAACTTGGCGTCGGGCTAACCGCAGGGACTCCTCGCATTTTTTGCCGGAGCAGAGCCATCCCTTGTTCCGCAAGACTAAAGAAGCAGGGAACAATCACTAAGGTCAAAAGCGTCGACATCAGTAAACCACCGATCACCGCAACCCCCATCGGCGAACGGGCTTCGCCACCCGCACCGTGACCAATGGCGATAGGTATCATCCCCCCACCTGCTGCAAAAGTTGTCATCAAAATCGGACGCAGACGAATCGGGCCAGCTTCGAGCAACGCTTCATCCACGGACAAGCCGTGACGGATTCTCTGCAAAGTAAAGTCAATAAGAAGAATACCGTTTTTCGTCACAATACCCATGAGCAGAATAATCCCAATCATCGTATAGATAGACATCAACTGCCCCGTGATCAGCAGAGACCCAAAAGCTCCCGTCAAAGAGAGTGGCAATGCGGCCATGATTACCAATGGGGCTATAAAGCGCTCATACTGCGCACAGAGAATCATGAAGACCAGCAAAATAGCCAAGAAGAGCGCGCGCAAAATCGCAGCAATCGACTGCTTCATAATGTCCGTCTGTCCTGCCAAGATCATCGCCATATTGGCCGGCATATTCTTGTCGATGAAGCCCTGGATCTTGGCACTCGCCGCACTCAAATCTTTGCCGGTAAAATTGGCGAGCACCGTAATCTGCCGTTGACCATCCATACGTTCAATCATGGAGGGCGCATCCGCCTCGCTAATCTTAGCAATCGCTCCCAGGGAAATTTGCTGTCCACGTCCGTTCGAAAGAGATAAGGCAGCCAAGTCTTGGGAGTCGACGCGATCTTTATCAGAAATACGCAGACGCACATCATGCGTTATACCCCCATCTTCGAATTCCGAAATCTTGTCCCCTTGGAACAAAGACCAGACCACCAGACCAACCTGAGCCGTGCTGATGCCGACATCTGCCGCACGTCCAGGATCGACCGCGACACGGAATTCTTTTTGTGTCTTAGGCTTCGACGTGGTGACATCCACCGCATCCGCAATGTTCTCACGCACAAACTGCGCAACCTGCTCGGTAAAGCTTATAAGCTTATCCCAGTCATCCGATTTAAAAATAAGTTGTATAGTCTGACTGCGACCACCACCGCCTTGTCCGACTTCAGAAATCGTGACTTCCGAACCATCTGCTGAAAAGCGGGGTGAAATGTCCGCTCGCAAGCGGTTCATAAGATCAAACTGCGAATAACTACGATCCTCCTTATCGACCAGGAGAACGTCCAGACTTGCCAGATTGGGTTTCTTTTCGTTGGTATTCGCAATCGCTGTGATCACTTTTGTGACACCCGGATAGGCTTTTATGAGTTCCGACATTTCTAAACTTTTGACCTTGGCAACATCTAAGGTCGTCCCTTCCGGAAGGGTATAGGCAATGTTAAATTGACTCCGATCTTCTTTGGGAAAAAACGATACCGGCACAAATCGCAAAAGCACAAAACTGAGAACAAAAGTCGCTAGGCCGGCCAAGAGGNNCACTTATAAGCGAGGTCAAGCCAGACAAAACACCGCTCAAGAGCATGCCACATTTTACGCAGCGTCGGGTTTTTAGGCTCTTCCTCACCAGCCTGCAAAAAGCGTGAGGCTAGCATCGGCGTCAGAGTGAACGCGACAAAGAGCGAAACCAAGACCGCAAAAGCAACCGTCAAACCAAACTGGTAGAAAAAACGACCCACGATCCCTTCCATAAAGGCCACCGGCACAAACACGGAACAGATCGTCAGGGTTGTCGCAAAAACTGCGATCCCGATTTCACTTGTGGCATCTTTCGCTGCTGTTTCAGCATCCTTGCCCATCGCTCGATGACGAAAAATATTCTCAATCACGATGATCGCATCGTCGATCAAAATGCCGATCGAAAGAGATAGACCCAAAGTCGACATCATATTGAGCGTAAAACCCATCCCATTTAAAAATGCGAAAGTTGCAATCACCGCAGTCGGTAAAGCCATAGCGCTTATGATAGTGACGCGGATGTTGCGCAAAAAGAACAGAACAATCAGCGTTGCTAGCAAGGCACCGAGCAAGAGATCTAATTTCACTCCATCGATCGAGTTTTTGATATAAAGCGTGTTATCACTGACCACCTCAAGGTTGACTCCGTCCGGCAGCTGCTTGGTGAGTTTGGCAATGGCCACTCGTGCTTCCCTAGCCACTTCGGGTGTGTTGGTGCCGGACTGTTTTTGAAGATTCATCAAGATGGTCGGCGTCTTGTCAATAAACGAAGCAGTCTCTTCTTCAGCAATGATGTCCCGCACGCTAGCGACATCGCTGATGCGCAAGTTCGGGTTGTTAGGATTCAAAATCGGAAGTTGTGCAATCTCATTGCCATTCGCAAGACGACCTTTGACACTCACCGTCCAGAAATTTTTATCATTCTGAATTTTGCCAGCTGGATAATCCAAGTTCTGCTGCTGAATCGATTGCACGATGTCGGCCGGACTCAAACCAAAGCTGCCAAGGCGAGCGCGGTCGACGTAAACTTGCACCTCGCGTTCGCGAATACCGGCAGTATTGACCGCAGCTACGCCCGAGACCCGTTCGAGACTCGGAACAATGACATCTTTAGCAAGTTGCGAGAGCTGCCCGTACGGAATTTTGTCTCCGGTCAGCGACACGTTCATAATCGGTGCGCCGCCGATGTCAAATTTCTGCACGATCGGCGTCAGAGCTTCCTTCGGCAAATCGCCCAACGCCGCAAAAACTTTATCCCGTACTTCCTGGGCAGCCTGATCCGAATTCTTTTCTAAGAGAAATTGGAGAACGATCTGCGCCACCCCACGATAAGCTGTCGAGGCCAGTTTATCGAGGCCGGAGATGCCGTTCACAGCTTTTTCAAGAGGTTTTAAAAGACGTTGCTCGACCGTACTTGGATCAGCCCCCGGATACGATACCGTTACCGTAACGACCGGAAAGTCAATATTCGGATACTGGTCGATCGGCAGACGCGGTAGAGAAAACAGTCCAAACACAATCAAGACCAGGTTCAACATCATCGCAAACACCGGTCTGTGAATCGAAACTTCCGACAGAATCATAGCGTCACCTCTCCGTCACTTCGAACGCACCCTCATTCCGACCCTAACTTGGTGGGGAATCTCAGCCCCCTGCTGTCATTCCGAGCGTAGCGAGGAATCTTAACGAGCATTGAGATCCTTCGCTTCGCTCAGGATGACAGAATAACTAATTAG
>PLEQ01000252.1 GCA_003136475.1 Deltaproteobacteria bacterium | reverse complement strand
CTTTTGTATAAAAAGAAGACAGCCCAGAGGGCCAAGGACGAAGTATTTTTTATTGACAAAAGGCTTCAGAGAT
The DNA here is from genome assembly GCA_003136475.1 of Deltaproteobacteria bacterium. Lineage (GTDB taxonomy): Bacteria > Bdellovibrionota_B > Oligoflexia > Oligoflexales > Bog-1112 > BOG-1112. Next base: position 4,709 of record PLEQ01000252.1, on the reverse strand, counting down.
AACCCTTCAGGACAGTCTCAACAGGTTGGACTCTTTAAAATTCTTAGATCCGGGTCGGAAACGGCTTATGCTACCATATTACTTGTAATTTCCCTTTTAAACATAACTTGCCAAACAGGAATATCGTATGAATTTAAATTCTACTTCCTGGATCATTCTCTTTTTTGCGTTGCAGAGCTTTGCTGCTGATGAGCTGACAAAATTTTCCGCTAAAAATCTCGAAAATAAAGCTGAAATCGAGGGATTTGGCTATAAGACGGCTAATTTAATTCTATTGGATAAGATCTTAAAAGACCAAAATTTAGCTCACCGAATAGCCCCAATCTCCGTTGCCGTACCGAATTTTATAGGTATCTCAAGCCAAGAAGTAAAAAATTTACTTGAGCATGCAAGCATCGATGTAAATCAGGAATGGTTGCACATCATCGAAAAGCACACAAACGACCTTAATCTCGAAAAAATCCTTGAGGAAAAGAATTTACCATTATCTTTTATCGCAGCTTCGGAACTACTATCCGCACAAATTGAGGTCGCTTTCGACTTTCTAGCAAATCACGTAGACCTTACCCAAATGCCGAAGCTTAGCCATTTCCTCGATGAGGCTCACACCCATAACTGGCGAGTCATGGCCAGAAGCACGGGAAAGGAGGATACCGACAAACTTGCCAATGCTGGCGGGAATTTCAGTGAAGCGAATATTGATCCCTCGCTCTCTTCTGTACTTAGAGGTATAGGACGCGTCATTGCGTCCTATTTTAAAGAAAAATCCTTGTCTCAACGTGTGATCGCAGGTGATCATACTATACTTGAAATACCTCTGACGCCGGTCCTCATCCAACGCATGGTGGGTGAGGAACTCGATGGCGCCAAGCATNNAAGCCGATAAAATACCCACAGGTTGTGTTGTCTATTCCGAAGAACCTAGCGGAAGGGTATCCACGATCTCCACTCTGCAGTGCTCATATGGCCATAACGAAGGCGTTGTTCAAAGTTTAGTTCCTTTGGATACGTTCTATATAGATGAACATGAAGAAATCAAAACCATAATAAAAAATAAATTCGAGCGCATCATACCCAAAAGTGGAACTTTCGCTCTCGAGAAAATTGAAAATCCCAAAAATATAATCGAAACACCGTCTCTTAGAAAAGAGTCAGCAATCGCAATCCATAAAGTGACCAAAGCCATTGCCAGCTTCTATGAAAAAGCCATGGATATAGAACTTGTCTATATGCCATCGACAAAAACCATCTATGTCGTTCAAGCACGGCCTATTGTCTACAAGAAAAATAACAAAGCCCCGAGCTACTTCACAAATATCACACAATTCAAATCTGAAAGTAGCACAAAAATTATGACCATCATTCCAGGTGATGCTGCGGTAGAAAAAATTACCGACAAATCTGAAATTATAGTCGCTGACACCCTCGATAAAGCGCGAATCCTTTACACCTCTGGTTCACACATACTACGGACGCAAGTCAAAGCTGTTGTGGTTTCTAAGAATGTTGATGCTACTTCTCACGCTGCTGCTGTTTTTAGAGGGGATGGCAAGATTGTCGCACAAACAACAGAAGTGGGATCTATAGAAAAAATCCTAAAACGCACTCCCCTCGACCTTTACCTTGATCCGCAACGAGGCTTATTGCTTGATCTTTCGCAAGGGGAATTTGCCGGAAAATCGCTCGATGAGCTTTTCCAAAAAAGAGAGTTGCAGCAAGGCTGGCTCAACTATCCAATTCCCTTGCTACTCTCGGTAGGAGCGCATCATGAAAAATACTGCCTAAAAAGCCAAGAGCCTTTGGCTAAAGAAAATGAATGCCAAATTGATATCCTCAGGCATTCTGTTGCGGAATTTAGCAATAAACTTGATACGCTTCGCCACCAAAGTTCATGCTCGACCCAAACTTTTGATTGTTTAGGGGCAAAAATGACCGCGAGCCTGGTCCTAGATAAAATGGAAAACTTGAACATGCATGCACATAAATTAGTAGAAGATCTGAGAGACAATAGTGACGGCAAGGCCTTGAAACATTTATTTACCACGCGCTTCCTAGAAACCCTGGTATACCAGCCGAACAACAAAAACTATGTCGACGCTTTTTCTATAGAAAGCATTGAAGATGAAGTCCATGCCATCGATCAATTTATCAAAAAACTTCAAATATTGGTCGATAATAAAATGATTTCTTTAAAAATTATGGAGGATTCCGATTTTTTTGTTCTGGCAAAGGCAGGAGAACATTCTGCACTCACATCGGAAACCGCGAATGAATTTATAATTTTTTGCGATAAATTATTGAGTAATAAGGATAACAATCAAAGGCAAGAATTTTTGAAAATGATGCATTCCTATATTGAATTAGATATTTTTCCGCTTTGGTTGAATTCTTTTTTTATAACTGATTTGAAGTTCATAAAATCAGAGGGGAAAGAAGGCTATGAATTTACCTTTCTGAAAAAGCAGCTGGACGATTATCAAAAATTAAGCTCAGCGGNNGCTTTTAATACAACCGATTTTGAAAAATGGGAAGATCCTAAAAAATTCATCAGCAGCAGAGGGGAACTTAAGAAAAGCATAGAGTTCTTTACCCAAGAGAGAATTCTGAATCCGAAGTCGAAAATTGAAGAGCTCATGATACTCCAGACTCTTACGCATTTTATTGAACTGTTTGATCTATCCATCAAGGCGTTGAAAAGTAGCCAAAAATACGGAGACCTCAATAGAATTGAAAATCTTAGAATTAAGGTTGAAAATTTTCACAAGTTGATAAAGGACTTTCAAGCCCTCCTAGAACCGCTCGTCGAAGCGCTACCGAGTTGGAAATTGCTCAGACAGCCGGGGCAATTTGTGAGTGACCAATCTCAGTGGTTATACAACTTAAGAATACGTCAATCTGTCGGCGACAAAGGATTGAAAATCGACCAAAAGCAATTTTATCCATCTGCGGAGTTTAATGTAAAAAACGCTGCGATTAATGCCCGACAATGCAACGACAAATCGTGTTATGTCCATACCCTCGAAGATAAATTCACCTTGATTCACCAATCGCTATTGGCTGTTCTCTCGCTAAAAATCTCGAATAACCTCTGGGATCGGCTCATTCTCCCTCCCACCTTCAGGAAATTGTATGAGGACATTAGCAATCAGGCTTCAGCCTATTTAACCGGTGTGCAGATGGCTGACTCAAGACTCTCGGTGAATCTCAACATACCTTATAGACAGCACAGTTTAAGAATCATGCTCTCGTATAATAAGACAAACGACACTACGGACTTAGAAGCTATATTTTCGGGAGACACAGAATACAACCGCTGGGAGTGGGTAAGTGCCTACTTTTCTTTAGTTGCCAATGTTTTTGGCTTTCGATATGAAGTCCACAAAATGGATAGCAATGGTCTGAATTGCCAACTTTGGAATATTGATCCTGCTGAGCCTCAAGAAATTGTTTCACTGTTAAAAACAGCAGCGACTATCACCTATGCAAGAGCTATTGGTGGAAGTGGCTACGTTGACTTTCCGTTTTCTCATCTATTTGCAGTAAACCCTAGTGCTTTAAGGAAATGGATGGATGATAGTTTGAAAAATAACGATTATGCTGTTGTCGGACTTGCTAATGCGCTGGAAAAATTCCTAGCGAAGAAACCTTAGCTGGGAATTAAAGGATAAAAACAGTGTGAGTTTTAGCAATTTAGGGACACAATCCCAAACCTTATTCCAATTTCATTTCGGTGTGTGTCCCTAAAATTTCCGCCCTCCATAATGCAATAGAAACACCAAAGGGACCTTCGAACTGAATTTTTATCATTCGTTTTTTTAGGATCTAAGAATTTTAAAGAGTCCAACCTGTTGAGACTGTCCTGAAAGGGAAGGGTTAGGATTGGTCGGCGGAGTATAATGCACACAGAACTTTGAAAGACCTTCGGCCATCGTTTCTTGACAATCCGTGACTTCACAGGGTTGATGTTCAAAGACTTCAAGTAAAAATGCCCGTCAGGAAGGTCTCGCTATCGAGCACAATGTTTCTTAAAGCGTCATGTTCGTTGATGCTTTCCCTGTCATTGTAGTTCTCCGATCCATAAGACGTTCCGATGTTTTTCTGACTGACTTCCTGACGTCCAAGATAATCCGAAAGTTCTTTTGCTTCGTGAGGCTCAGGGCTTCGAAAGATGAACTTTGTTCCAGTGTTTGCTTTGATAGCTTGCCCCCTTTTTTTGCCATACAGATTTGAGAGCTGGCTTTCGCTCTGGTAGCCAAGAACAACTTTACCCCTATACTTTCTAGCGCGTTCTAATGCGGTCGGGAGGAACTCAATCTTTCCGATGGTATTCAGCTCATCAATCACGATATTCAATGCAGGAAGGCTATCATTTCTTCTTCGCAACAGTCCAAGAATTGCTGTGTTTATCCAGAGCTTTAAAAGCGGACTCATCAACTCCTTGTCGGTATCGGCGAATGTCAGAAAAACCCAACCGCTACTTTCGTTTTGGCTCCAGTCATACAGAGAAAAAGCCTCTGTCATACCTCGATCTTTATGCCATCTGTTAAGGTATTCTAAAAAGCATTAATTCAGCTGCATTGCTAAATCCGTCCATTAGGACCTTCCTATTACCCACAAACTCATCAATGCCATTACAGTAGAGCACTTGCTGCATACTGAAATCGATTCCATCCGCGGGTAGTGACTAGTAACCCAGGTGGTAGATCGTT
>PLEQ01000462.1 GCA_003136475.1 Deltaproteobacteria bacterium | reverse complement strand
CACTAAAATTTAGACGCTACCCAATTTCCGAATTAGGGTTACGTCGCACGTCTCCGAATTATCTACGCGAAAAAGCGGCTTGTACTCAAGCATCAACATATAAAAACTGAGGCTGAATAACATGGTTATGAACATTCTAAAGATCNNCCACCGAAGACGACTTTCCATGTTGGATAAAGATGCGTAAGGAATTATGGCCGAAGGCAGGTTTTGACGAGCTTAAGAATGTTGAACATCTCTACAAGGGCTCTCAGTTCGCTTGTTTCTTTGCGGAACATAAATCGCAGTCCATCGGATTTATTGAATTGACCATCCGTCCGTATGTCAACGGTTGTGATAGCTCGCCAGTGGCATTTGTGGAAGGAATTTGGGTTGACGAGAAATTTCAAAAACACGGTATAGGCCGAGCGCTCATTAAAAAAGCTGAGGAGTGGGCGCAGTCCTTGTCCGTAAAAGAACTTGCCTCCGATACCCGAATCGAAAGTGAACACTCCATTCATGCTCATAAATCTTGGGGGTTTGAAGAAACTGAGAGGGTTGTCTATTTTAAGAAAACCTTAGCGGAGCAGACGTAAGAAATAGGCGATCTTAGGCCGAGTCTAGCATCGCTTTGCCAACTGAAAGAGAGATTCTCGCGGGAGGGAGTCAGGGTTTCCATTTACGGAGCAATCGTGGGATTTCAATGGGACTTACAGTATCATAATGGGAAAAGCCTATCGCGACAGACCCACAGCTATGAACTCAGGAGTTTTATGAAAACTATCGATCAATGGTTTGCGGAATATCAGCGTGACCACCAAGATCCCACCAACCAGATTTTGCACAAAATATGCGTACCAGCCATTGTCTTTAGCACCTTAGGTCTGCTTTTTTGCATTCCCTTTCCCCTAGTCTCTGCCCCTGGTTTGGATCGCGTCTACATGAATTGGGCTGCAGTCTCTAGCTTTTTTTTAATGATATTCTATCTGCTGCTTGTGCCCCGCTTCGCCTTTCCCTTACTCGTCTTAGTTCTCTGTATGCTCGGCACCTTTGCCTCTTGGGATATCGCAAGTCCAAACTCGATTCTGCCTGTTTGTGTCGGAATTTTTGTTTTGGCATGGATCGGACAAGGGGTCGGACATCACATGGAAGGTCGCAGACCGTCGTTTTTGAAAGATCTTCATTTCTTGCTGATCGGTCCGGTCTGGGTCTTGGCCTTTCTCTTAGATCTCAGTTAGGAAGACGTCAAAATCTCATCTATTGCGCCAACTAGCGTTGGTGGCAAAATGAAATCCAATACAGCAAGGTCATCTTTCATATGCTGCTCCGAACACGTGCCTGTGAGAGGCACAACACCGCTCTGCACCAGAAAGCGGAAGAATACCTGCGCTGCTGTTTTGCTGAGATCGCTAGCAGCCTTCTGCACAACAGCGTGTTGCAGGATATGAGGATTCGCACTAAGCGTCCAAAAACTCTGATAGACCACCCCATGCTCACGGCACCACCGGCGCAAGTCATGATCATAATGTGTCTCAGAATAGAACCTGTTTTGCAGTACAGCAGGCTTCACTGTCGCTCTCTCATAGAGCTCCTTCATGAGCGAGAGATCATAACAGTTACTGATCCCAATCTGCTTCGCTCCACCGCTCCTACAAATCCGTTCCATGGCCTCCCAAACTTCCATCAGTTGGTTTAAAGTGGTGAGCGGAGAATGCAAGACTAGAGAATCGACATATTCCGTACCAAGGTTTTTTTGTGAGACACTAAAAGATTGCACAACTTGGTCAGCAAGGGAGGCTCGCCTATCATAAGGGACGCGTTGCGGATCGTGGCCAGCCAAAGGCGTAAACTTTGTCTGCAGGAATAGATCCTCTCGTCCTATGCCAATATCCTTCAGTCGTGACAAGGCTTCTCCGACTCCGGGTTCATTGTAGTGCTTGGGTTGGCAAGCCGTGTCAATGCCACGAAAACCATAACTTATGGCCTTAAAAACAAGATCCGCGGTTCTTGTCTCTTTCCACGCTGTGCCATAAATCAGATAGGGTATTTGAACTCCGGCCAGGTTTCGGATTGATTTCTCAAGATGCATTCTGATCCTTCAGCTGTCACATATGATTTTTAAAATGCGCTACCATTTTCCGCTAGCCCCACCGCCACTGTAGCCACCACCGCCACCGCTCCATCCTCCGCCAGAACCTGAACTGCCACCACCGCTCCACCCTCCGCCAGAATCCGAACTGCCACCCCCTCCCCATCGGCTACCACCGCGTCCTCTCAGACGAGCCCATAGATGAAGAATCTCTCCCACTGTAAGGAGTAGGAACGCTCCTCCAAAAAGTAAAAAAATAAGACCTATCCCCGAAAAAACACTCGTTCCAAATATTGCTAAGAGTACTTCTCCAATGAGAAGGCGTTTCCAGCGCGAGAGAAAGCTTAAAAATATAAAAACAATGCCAGCAATTATTAGAAATGAGAAGTCGACGGATTGCGCCTGACCTTTGGAAGGAACCGTCGCGTGCTCAGTGTCCCTCTGCACATAGGCATAGATCTGAGAAACACCTAGTTTTAGAGCTGACATGTAGTGTTGTTGACGAAGATAAGGTTTCATCTCATTAATTATTTTCTTTGCAATAAGATCAGAAATGACGCCTTCAAGACCGCCTCCGATTTCGAGACGCATAGCTCGATCTTTAATGGCGAGCAAAATAATAACACCGTTATCCTTCTTCTTCGTCCCAATCTTCCAGGTTTCTGCAACTCTCATCGAATACTCTTCGATAACTGTTCCTTCCAAGTCAGAAACGATGAGAATTTGCACTTGCGCACCCAGTTTTTGCGACTCGATCAGCGTTTGTTCAAGATCTTGACGTTCGACTGAAGTTAATACATTTGCAAGGTCGACAACAGGTCCGGTCAGTGGCGGGACATTCAGAGCAAAGCCAAAGAATCCTAGTAAAAAAAGAAAAAGAGAGAAAATAATTTTAAAGCTGACAGCCTTCACGGGAACTTCACTTCCGGTGCTTTCTGTATTTCTATACTATTTTCCACCGTAAAAGGAGGTTTCTTTTCAAATCTAAAGAAAATTGAATTAACCAGTGATTCAGGAAAGACCGTGACAAGGTTATTAAATTCTTTAACGGATTCTATGTAGCGCCGACGTGCAATCGTAATCCTATTTTCCGTTCCCTCAAGTTGAACTTGGAGATCACGGAAATTTTCATTGGCTTTGAGATCTGGATATTTTTCTAAAACAACCATGAGTTTACCCAAGCTTTGGGA
>PLEQ01000509.1 GCA_003136475.1 Deltaproteobacteria bacterium | reverse complement strand
GCACCAGATACTGTAACGGCATTTTGAGCTTTGAGAACAGTGGTGGCATTTTCAATAGCAATATGAATACATTCCTCAAGTGACAGTGACTGAGGAGTTGATGCAGCAGATAAGCTGGTGGCGATAGCGCAAGCGAGACTTAACGTGAGAAAGCTATTTCTGAGTAAGCAGCGCTTCATTCTATTTATCCCTAATCACTTTTACATGCTGACCATCGATCACATTGTTGCCGACATTGAGAGCGACGGGTTCACCCACCGCTAGACCGCCTATGATTTGGCAGTGAATACCGTCATTGTCACCGATGCGGACTTCACGGAATTTTATAGTATCGTCTTTCTCTATGATGGCGACGAAGGACTTGTCATCGCGTGAAACGAGGGCATCCATAGGAATTTCGACAAGAGCAGTTTTTTTAAGTTTGATTTGAACTTGAACAAAACTATTAGGAACTATGACTTCCGAAGCGTTGTCGACATCGATCTCGACGAGCATGGTGCGGGTGCGCACGTCCAATTCGCCTGAAATACGGGTGATAGGTGCGGAGACTTTGACCTCTGGCCTTTCTGTAAGTGTTATTTCAGCAAGATCACCATTTTGAACAAACGCGGCACTTTTTTGGTCGAGATAGACATAAATTCTAAGACGGTCGGTCTGGGAGAGTAGCACCAACGGTAAAGCACTGGTTTGGGAGCTTGCTGCGTTTTGGACCAGAGCACCCGGATCGGCGTAGCGAGCTGTGATCTTCCCAGCAAAGGGGGCAAGTACGGTTTCGTAACCTTTGAGAGCTTTCAAGGACTCAACCCGTGCTTGCGCTACATCGGCATCGGAGAAGGCCTGCTCCGCTTCTTGGTCCGAGATGAGTTTGCGGGCTTGGAGAGTTTTCATACGTTTTGCGATCGGTTGTTTATTTTTAGCATCGGCAAGAGCACCCTCGTAGTCCATGGTCGTCTCAGGCGACTCGATGACAGCAATAGTGTCCCCAGCTTTAACCTTGTCCCCCTTATCAACGTTGATTTCTTTGAGATAGCCGCTCAATTTTGCGTAGATGGTAGCTGTGGCATAAGGCCGGGCGTCCCCGGGCACATTTATGATCTGCTCCGTAGGAGAGAGACGGGCTGCACCCGCTAGAATGTGGAGCCCTTCACCAATCTCGGCGTCGCGTTTAGCGCGTTCGAGGTCGATTTTGTATTTTTTGAGGAAGTGAATGCCGACGAGTAGAACAGCAATACCAACAACAATTAGTATGCCTGTCCACAGCATGCGTTTGGAAACCGGTTGATCGTGGCTATCCATTTTGTTTTCTTCATTTTTCATGGCGTATTTCTCTCAATATTTTTAACTTTAGGGGCCAGATCCGCAAAGAATTCCGGCGCCTCAGCGTGCATACGTTCATCCAGCAGATGCTTGGTGGGAAGCTGCTTGCGGAGTAGTGAATACACGACCGGTACTATAAAAAGCGTTACGAGCGTTGCCATCAGCAGACCACCCACAACAGCGCGGCCAAGCGGAGCATTCTGCTCGCCCCCCTCACCCAGACCAAGCGCTGCTGGCAAAATGCCAAGGATCATAGCAATGGCTGTCATGAGAACGGGACGTAAACGTGTTTTCCCTGCAGCCATGGCTGCAGCCAGGGGCGATAGATTTTTTTCTAAGCGAATATCGTTGGCAAAACTGACAAGCAAGATCGAATTGGAAGCGGCAATTCCCACAGCCATGATGGAACCCATCAGCGATTCGACATTGATGGTGGTTCCCGTCAGCAAGAGCATCCATAAAATGCCAACCAGAGCGCCAGGAATGGCTACGAGGATGATAAAAGGGTCGAGCCAAGATTGGAAGAGAACGGCCATGAGCAAGTAGACCAAGGCGATGGCTAAGATGAGACCGAGACCGAGTTTTAAGAATGACTGTTCCATAACTTCGTTTTGGCCACGGATCTTGATTTTAACTCCGACAGGAAGCGGGCCGAGGCTCGCAATCGCTGTGCGAAGCTCTGCTATTGTAGAGCCAAGATCGCGATCTTCGACACTCATCGTTAGGTCCAAGATGCGTTGAACATTTTGGTGACTTACAGAATTCATGACGGAGCTCGTCGACATGATCGCCATATTCGACAAGGCTTGCGTTTGGGGCTGGGGGCCTTGCGCAAGCGGTAAGGTCGGAGGTGCTATTGCTGTAAGGGGAGTAATTGGAGATTGCAGGAGATCTTGAACGGAAGCCATACCTGCGAGTGGCACTTTGACAGCTACCGAGTAATTGACCTGATTATGGGGATTGACATAGAACGAGGGTGCTATCAGCGAACTTGAAGACAGGGAGATAAGCATATTGGCGGCAACATCTCTTTGCAGTATGCCGAGCTGTGCTGCACGCAGTCTGTCGGCAATAAGGTTCAGGGTCGGGTATTCATAGACTTGTCGGAGAGCAATGTCGGTAATGCCGGGTATATGACGCACTTTTTCCCGTAATTCCCGGATTAGTGGAAAGGCTTTTGCAATATCACGCGACTCAATCTGCACGTCGATGGGCGTACTCAGACCAAAGTTTAGAACTTGGCTCACGATATCGGCTGGCAGAAAACTCAAAGTGGTATCTGGAAATCTAAGCGCAATTTTTTCGCGAATCTTGCGTCGGTAATCGATGGACGGACTGTGCTTGGTATTTAAGGCTACAAAAATTTCAGCATCCATAGCTGCAATATTTTCGGTGGGAACCATTGCAAGATTATAGGAGATGGGTAAGCCAATGGTCGTGTTAATGGTGGCGAGCTCTTCTTTAGGAATAATTTCGCGAATGGTCTCTTCAATTTTTTCGATAACTTTCTCAGTTTCTTCGATACGCATACCGGCACGNNTCATGAGTCCGGTATCCGTTGCTGGGAAGAAATCGGTTCCGACCATAAAGGGAACAAAGGCAAGCGTGGCTATGAGAACTATAATAGCAATGGTCAAAACGAAGGGCCGATGTTCTAGAACTTTCTCCAAAGCGGCGCCATAGATCTTTTGCAGATTTTGAAAAATCCTTTGCCCGAAGCGAACCCCATGCTCTTCCTCGTGTTGACTTTCGGGAGCTTCAGCGCCCAGCAGCATATGGCAGAGGACGGGTACCAGTTTCCGTGACAATACATAAGACATGAGCATTGAGAAAACGACAGCATAGGCCATCGGTGTAAATAAAAAACGCGAGGGGCCGGTGAGGAGTACCACCGGAAAGAAAACTATGCAGATCGCGAGCGTTGCCATGATAGCCGGCAAGGCGATTTGCTGGGCACCATGTAAGATGGCGACCGTAAGAGGGTAGCCGAGATTGCGATTGCGATTGACGTTCTCCACCTCGACCGTCGCATCATCCACCAACATCCCAATGGCCAGGGATAGTCCGCCCAGAGTCATGATGTTGATACTGTTACCAGTGAGCTTGAGTCCAATCACAGCTGTTAAAATAGCTAAAGGAATCGAAGTGCAGATGACAATCACGCTACGCCAGCTACCCAAAAAGAACAAAACCATTAGAGATACTAAAATAGAAGAGAGGAGGGCCTCGGTCAGTACGCTGGTGATAGCATCCCTCACAAATTTGGATTGGTCGAAGATGAGTTCCAGGTCGAGTCCTTTAGGAGCGAGGGCTTTGATGTCAGGAATAGCGCGTTTAATAGATGAGACAACATCCAGAGTAGAGGCTCCAGCTTTCTTGAGAATATTTAGAAAACTCGCACGGCGCCCATTGATGCGCACGATATTCGTTTGATCAGCATAGGCGTCACTCACCCGGGCGACATCCCCGATCGTCACGGGGGCGCCGTTGACAATTTTGATTGGAATATCGTTGAAGTCGCGAACTAAGAGGGGACTGGAGTTTAAGGTGACGTTGAATTCGGTTGTACCAATTCGAGCGGTTCCGGCTGGAAGTATGATATTGGAAGCGTTCAAAGCGTTTACAACGTCATTGGAAGACAGACCCTTTGCCGATAAAAGAGCTGGGTTGATGTCGATGTTGATCTGCCGCGATTTGCCACCATAGGGTGCTGGGAGGGAGAGTCCGGGTATGGTATAGAGACGGACACGGATAAAGTTCAAAGCATAGTCAAAGATTTTTTCTTCGGTCAGCGTATCACTCTTGAGAGCCATCTGCGCGACGGGGACATTGGAGGCATTGAATTGCACAATAACGGGGGGCGTCATGCCTGGGGGTAGAGCTCGCAGTACAGTGGAGGATACCGAGGTGATTTGTGAAATGGCAGCACCGATATCGGTATCGGGTTCAAAGTAGATACGGAGTAAACCGATGCCGGGCATCGCTTGTGATTCCAGTTTGGAGACACCATTCACCACCGTCGAAATTGCCCGCTCGCTGATGTAATTCACACGGCGTTCCATATCTTCAGCGGAAAGGCCTGGATAGGACCAAACCACACCGACGACTGGAATATCGATCACCGGAAAAATATCAATCAACATACTTTGGATGGACAAAATGCCCATCATGATGATCAGTATTGCCGTCACACCAACGGTATATGGCCGCCGCAGAGCGAATAGAACGAGCCACATAATGTGTTCCCCATGTACAACGAAATTGAAATCGCTAGAGTCTCTATTTGGTTTTCGGTAATTAGGGAAAATTATTGAGTGGGGAGGGATCGTTGGCGCAAAACTTTAGAAGTATTCAATGCCGACAATGGTGACATCATCTTCAAAGTTCTTTTGTTGGTAGAAAAGTTTGAGGTCTTGGATTACGGCGTCGCACATGCCGGTGAGATCTTTGGGATAGTGGTGGGCTAGCGACTTGAGAAAATGCCGTGTTCCCCACATTTTTCCTTCTGGCGAACGGGCTTCGATCAAGCCATCGGTGTAGAAGACGACACGATCCCCCTTTTTAATTTTGACCTCGTCATCGAGGAACTGTGCATGGGGATCCATGCCAAGGAGGGAAGCGCTCGATTTTTTCTGATAATTGAGGGCGACGCAGGGGATGGGATGACTGTATGTCTGGTTCACCAGGTCGTCGTTGGCTTCTTTGGGAATCAGGAAAGGAAAGCAATGCCCACCATTGGCAAAGGTCAAGGTTTCACGCTGGGCGTCAAAAATAGCGGCAAAGAAGGACATGCAGAGTTTGCCGGCTAAGCAAGCATAGAGCAGGCGGTTGAGTTCTTGCAGAATACGCGAGGGGTGATGAACGGTTTCAGGTGTTTGGGAGAGGAGGTGAGCATAGATGTTACTGGTGGAATAAGCCATAGCAGTGACCAAAGCTGCGGGTACGCCGTGCCCGGTGGCATCTCCGATGAGGATCAGTTCCACACCGTTGCCGAGTGTATGATGTCCCCACCAGTCGCCTCCGATCTGCCTGGCGGGACTGTAGAAAGCTGAAACGGCAAAGGGGGCCACGCGCGAGCTTGGGGCAGAGAAAAAAGTCATTTGCACCGCATTGGCGGTTTCAAGTTCCTTTTCGTATTCGACTTTGGCCTTTTCGTAAGCCAAGAGATCGATGATTTTATCACTCATGTGGTTGATGGAACGTGCCAGGTCACCCACTTCATCGCGTCCCTCCTCGGGTAACTTGAATTGAAAATCGCCGCTAGCGATGCGTTTGGTAGCAGCGATGACGGCGATCAGATTGCGTGTCAAGGCTTGGCCCATCAGGGTGGAAAGTCCCAAGGAGACTAAAATGATCACAAGGCCGAAGAGCGAGACGGTTTTTAATATATTGTTGCTCGTCCGCTCCATATCTTCGAGCGAGAGATAGCTGGCTAGCTCACCGATTAAATTGCCGTGACTGTCTTTGAGTGGGCTCACGCGCAGGACATGATCCTCGATGCGACGTGCTTGATCAGCCGGTGCGGTGTAGTTTTCCAAGATGGCTGCAAGTTTTTCGCGATCGGGGCTACTAAGCGATGAAGAGATGATTTTCTTGTCGGGAAATCTTATGGAGAGATCGGCACCCGTCAGACGTTTGAGTTGGGTGGCAAATTTGTCATCCAAAAAGCTTCCAACCACCAGCACTCCGGACGGCGCCTCGCTTGCACCCAACGGTGCAGCTCCTATGATGGTGAGTCGGTTGCCTATTGCTAAAAATGTTGCAAGATTGAGCCCATGGAGAGCGTCTTGGATTAAGGCCGTATAGGGTGGACTTAGGCCTTGAACGGGTGTGGACTCTTCGCCACTCACATGGGTAAGAAGCGTTCCGTTTTTGCTGAAGACATCGACGAAATCGATTTGCAATTGCTTGCGATAAATTTCGACGGTGTCTTTAAACTTTTTTTGATCTTGGGGTTTGACCGCTTGCGAGAGCATCGGTATTTCCGCAATCAGAATCGCTTCGTTCTTCATTTGCCGACGCGTGACTTCAAAGAGCGTCTGTACAACCGAATCCGTTTGATCAAAGATTTGGAAGATGTTTTGGGCGTGGGCCAATTTCAAAAAAAGGAGGGCTGCGCAGAGACAGATGCCGATCGAAAGTGTGAGGAGGACCGAGCTGAGGAGGATGATCCGGGTTTTTATGCTGCGCATATTTTTTCCTCCTTAATTAGCATNNCATGGTAGCGTGCGAGTATTTCGAGCATTTTGGGGGAAAGGCGTTTTTTGCGCCAGTCACCTGCAACAAAGCGGTTGGCTTCACCGTAGGTGGGGTAGATATGGATGGTTTTGAGAATTTTATTGAGACCGAATTTATTTTGCATAGCACTGACGAATTCGAGAATCATTTCACCGGCCCGACTGGCAACGATGGTGGCACCGAGTATGCGGTCACTATGGACAGCTGTCAGAACTTGTACAAATCCTTCGTTCGTGCGGTCCGTAATGGCACGATCCAGTTCGCTAAGGTCGAAGCGTGTCAGTTGGTAGGCGATTTTATGCTCTTGCGCCGTTTTTTCGTTATAACCCACGCTGGCGATTTCGGGATCCGTAAAAGTGCACCAGGGGATGGTTTTGTAGGAAGGACGCAATTTCCAAAATTGTCCGAATAAGCCATTCATGGCGCAAAACCAGGCTTGGTAGGCTGCGACATGGGTGAAGCGGTAGGGTCCAATGAGATCTCCGCAAGCGTAGATATTCGGCATAAGAGTGGTCAGGAAGGGATCATGTTCCAGCGTGTTATGCGTGAGCTTGATGCCCAAAGCTTCGAGGCCCAAAGCTTCGACATTCGCTTGGCGCCCGGTTGCGATGAGCAGGCGATCGAAAGGTAGACGTACGCGGGTCTCCCCATCTTGGCAAATGAGAATGTCTTGCCCCTGCTCTTTAACGCATTCAACAGGGTGATGTTGCGTCAAGACCCGAATGCCTTCCTGCGTAAAATGGGTTTGTAGAAATCGGCCCACCTCGTCATCTTCCCGTGGCATGAGGTAGGCGCGCCTTTGGACCAGACTGACTGCAGAACCCAAGCGTGCAAAACATTGGGCCAGCTCGCAAGCAATGGGACCACCACCCAGAATGACCAGGCGTTTGGGCAAATCTCGTAAACTCCAAATCGTATCCGAGCTCAAGTAGGCAACTTGATCGAGACCGGGTAGAGCTTCGATCAAGGGGCGGGCGCCTGTCGCAAGCGTAATGGCACGTGTTGTGAGACGCTTGCCAGCCACTTCGACTTCCCAAGGTGAGAGAATTTTTGCGGTGCCTGAGAAACAGTCGACACCGAGCTGAGTGTAGCGGTCGCGGGAGTCGTGGGGTGCGACCCGTTGGATGCGCTCCTGAACCTGTGCCATAATGTCGGCAAAATCAAAGCTGACCTTTGTCTTGATTCCAAACTCAGAGGCATGACGAGCGGAGTGGACAAGGTGGGCTGCTTTCACCAAGGCTTTGCTAGGGACGCAACCGCGATGCAGACACTCACCCCCCATCTGATCTTTTTCGATCAGTGCTACCTTGGCGCGACTCGCAGCACTGATGTAGGAAGTGATCAGTCCAGCAGAGCCGGCACCGATGACAATCATGTTGTAGTCGAACTTTTTCGGCTTCGTGAAGGGTTTGAAAACGCGACGTTCGTGCAACTTTTGCAGCAATCTCTTCGTCAGCAAAGGTAGTAAGCCGATGAGTGTAAACGAAATGATGAGGGGGGGTGAAAAAATCCCTGCGATGGAATCGACCGTTGCGAGTTCCATGCCGGCGTTGACGTAGACGACACTGGCCGGCAACATCCCGAGCTGCGAGACCCAAAAATAAGTCCCTAGGTTCATCGTGCTGAAGCCCATGGCCATGTTGACGAGAAAATAGGGGAAGAGGGGAATCAAACGCAAAGCGAGCAAGTAACTCGCCCCTTCTTTTTTTAAACCTTCGTTAATGAGATAAACTCTTTCTCCGAAGTGGCGTTGCACAAAGTCGCGAAAGAAAAAGCGGGTGGCAAGAAACGCAAAACTGGCGCCTAAGGTGCTCCCTAAGGAGACAGCGAGGGTGCCCCAAAAAAGACCAAAGACCGCACCACCTGCGAGAGTCAGTGGCACGGCGCCAGGGAGCGAGAGTCCAGCTACGAAAGTATAGATCAAAAGGTAGAGTACTATGCTTTGGAAGGGCTTTTCAAAAAAATAGGTCTGGGCTTGCGCCAGGTGTTGCTTAATACCCCTAATACTCAACTGCTGAAGGAGGGGGGAACGGACTAAGAGGATGATGACACCGAGGAAAAATAAAAAAAGGAGTCGCTTTGCAGTCTTCTTAGTCATGGACGTGCTTGCCTAGTCTCGCTATTTTTGCCAAATCTCTCCTTGATTATACCAGCGATAGATCGTTGTGTAGGTATCCGTGAAGAAATTCACACAGGCTTTGCCGTGCGCCTTCGTGTCCCCAAAAAACGATTCCTTAGTCCCGCCAAAGGAAAAGAACGACATCGGCGCCGGCACACCGATATTGATCCCGATCATCGACGGGTCGACGTGATAGCAAAAATAGCGAGCATGGGCACCGGAGTTTGTAAAGAGTGTGCTCGTATTCGCAAGGGGAAGGGCATTGATCCAACGCACGGCGTCCTCTAGGGAAGAGGTTTTAGCGAGTAGAATCACGGGCCCAAAGATTTCGGTTTGGGCAATTTCCATAGTTTCCGTAATGTCTGCCAGCACGGTCGCATTCAGAAAATAACCGGGCAGATTTTCGACCCCTTGTCTGCCATCGCGCAGAATTTTGGCACCGGCTTGAATAGCGCGTGCGATCAAGCCCTCGACCCGCTCTTTGGCTGCTTGGGAAATGAGTGGCCCCATGGTCGTGTGCGGGTCAAGGCCGCTGCCGATCTTGATGGCTTGGGCTGCGATGACAGCTTGGCGTTGGAAATTTTGGTAAGCGTCCTCTCCCACGCACAGAACTAGGGAACCTGCTAGACAGCGTTCGCCGGCACAACCGGTGATGGATTCGATAGCTGTGGCAACGGTCCGAGCACACGTGGCAGGATCGAGGGCGTCGGGCATGACGACCATCACATTTTTGGAACCCCCAAAAGCTTGTACGCGTTTGCCCATAGAAGTCCCGAGAGTGTACACATGTTTGGCAACCGGGGTCGATCCCACGAACGAGAGGCCTTTAACTTGGGGATGCGTGCAAAGGGCATCGACGACGTCTTTCGCACCATGCACGAGATTCATGACGCCAGGAGGAAAACCAAGTTCGTGGAGTATTTCAAAAATACGGACGCTCTNNGCAAAAGGCCAAAACCAAAAAGGGACCATTGCCGGAAAATTAAAGGGTGCTATACCTGCAAAAACCCCCAGAGGCCGGCGCACGGAACTGCAGTCGATACCCGAAGCAATATCTTCGGCGTGTTCACCCATTTGCAAGCTCGGCATGGCGCATGCCGTCTCGACCATTTGAATAGCTCGGCGCACCGAGCCCCGTGCTTCGACTAAGGTCTTGCCATGTTCCAAAGTGATGAGCCGACTCAGTTCTTCAACGGCGGCCTCGAGACGGGTTTTAAGACGAAAGAGATATTGGACGCGGTCGACACCGGGTGTGGCGCGCCAGGCTGGAAAGGCTCGACTCGCAGCTTCGGCAGCTGCTGTGACATCCGCTAAGGTGCCAAGTGGGGTTTGATCGAGAATTTTGCCAGTGGCAGGATCAAGAACGTCGACTGTCAACTTACCGGTGGAAGCGACCCACTGGCCGCCGATATAATTTGAAACCATAGTTCCCTCGCGCTATTAAAAGATCAACAAGAACGGAAGATAGCACGCTTATGAGGACCTGCATTGGCTAAGCTTATTGAGATCATCTGACCGCCTAACGGCGTAGCGATGAGGGACTACTGACTGACGACAAGCGCCTCTAGAGCGGAATCATAAACTGCGGGTTGGCACCGGTTTTGAAGGTACGTTCCACTTTTTTAGACGAGCGGTTAACGACGATCAAACAGCTAGAATTGAATTCCGTCNNGTTTATCCACCAATAAAGAAGAAATATAGCTGAGGCGATCGCTAGGGAGAGCATCCGGTTTATTTTCGCAACGCACAGTTTTGAGGTCGATGCCGGGAAAAGTTTGAAAGGTTCGTATGTCAAATGAAAAGATAATACCTTCCTTGCCAT
This sequence comes from Deltaproteobacteria bacterium, assembly GCA_003136475.1. Taxonomy (GTDB): domain Bacteria; phylum Bdellovibrionota_B; class Oligoflexia; order Oligoflexales; family Bog-1112; genus BOG-1112. The sequence goes on along the minus strand of PLEQ01000509.1, from coordinate 1,062 downwards.
TCGTCACATAGGCGATGCCGTCGAAAGCGAAGGCAATATTTGCTGGTGCTGCGGGTAGAGGAATATTTTTGATAAAAGTGTGCTTGTCGATATCATAAACGTCGATCGAACCATCCCCTATGTAACCGCCGCGATGGCTATCGTACGTACCGCTATTGGCAATGTAGAGTCGGCGCTCGGTGTCGGTGCTTGGTCCCTGATACACAGCTTGCGGGTTGCGACCCTGGGTTTGGATGAGTTCCTTGATCGTGCCTGATTCAATGTCGATGGCTACCAGGTAACCAGGACCACCAGCTGCAAAGGAACTATTGAGATTGGTAATCGTTGCAAACAGGGTGTTATCGATCAAGGCAAGGCCTGCGGGTTTGGGAAGGGNNGTACTTGAGATGCGTGAGGTTGACGGAAGCTTTGATGCGCGTCTCGTCGGCTTTTAAATTCAACCGTGGACTGAAGAAAATAATGTCATTGGAAACGTTGCCAGCTGTAAAGGCTAAGTCATCGTTAGCAATCAAAGTGCTCCAAGGATTGGAGCCTTTTGGCATCGGAAGGATCTTTACAGTTTTCAGTGTCTTAGCGTCGATCATATGAATTTCGTGATTCAAGGAGCACGTTAGATACAAGTAGTTCCCGTGCCGGGTCATGTGATTGGGTGCTATGCACTGGACATGGTCTTGGTCGCTGTTAGGGGCCATAGCAAACGATTTGATGGTGGGTCTGGTGTTTTGCAAGGCGCCAAAGAGGCTGAAATTTTCGTTGGCACTGACAATCAGAATCTTGGAGCCACCCAGTTCCTGGGGCTCACCGGCGTCATGGAGTTGTGGCTCCCCGCAAGCGCTGAGAAGGGTTGCCAAGGAAAACCATTTCAAAAACTGTCTGTGCATTATGGACTCCTAGTGAAAGATTGTTGATAGCAAAACACATGCGTCTCTACATAAGAGCTAAGACTGCGATCCCTCACTGCGTTCGGGATGACATTGTCCTCACTGCGATCCCTCACTGCGTTCGGGATGAGCTCGGAAGACGTCACATCTCGTCATCCCGAACGCAGTGAGGGATCGCAGT
>PLEQ01000508.1 GCA_003136475.1 Deltaproteobacteria bacterium | reverse complement strand
AATTGCTTGAACTTCCTATCCACTTAGCGAGCGGTATAAAATATCCAATTTTTCCAGAATCCCTTGCTGGGTGAGGGCTACACTCACATCAGCGAGGGCTAAGTGGTTCGTCACCAAACCGACTTTCAGTCGGGGACCGGCAAGGAGCATGAGAGTTTTACAGTGACTGAGCTCGGTAAAAAACTCCGTGTGTCCCGGANNGTGAGAATGGCTATTTTTTTCGTGCTGTCCGCTAAGGCTGCAAGCTCCGCAAGTTTGTGCAAAGCCTTTACGGCTATAGAGCCACGCTCGGTAGAAGACAGTGCGGAGGCACGCAGCTGCTGCCCTCCGATGTCGAGGAAATGCTGTTGACCGGGTGTCCATTCTTCTTAATCAAGCGGTAGAGCCAATTCTGTCGTTTAGAACATGGTCTCAGGTAACGGTGTTGTTTAAAAGTCTTAGCTTCAACATCTGTTATCCATTTTTATTTGCTGTTTCCTATTGTCGGATTTGGCAAGGAGCTTTTTCCAAACGCTCTGTGCAATTTAGATAACGATACGCCTTAATTGCCATAGGCATTTTACCATAAACAACAGATGCTTATATGTTGACTTGTCTGCAAGTTCTCATTTACAAGTAAGTTAGCAATTCAAAAAGAAGGAATCGGTATGAGGCTTAAATTCGGAGCAATTCTAATAGGACTAGCTGGTCTTTGCTGCCCATATACTTATGCTGGGGAAGAGGAGGGATCCTTTTATGAAGTTCATTTGACACCTCAACCGGTAAGAGCAAAGACCGAAGGAACGAATCAGAGTCGTTTTGAATTCAATTCGTTGTTAATGACTAATCTTGCGCTAGAGCGAAATAAGAAATCCCTTGATTCAATTGACGCATTTACAAAGCAGCTTATGGCAATGGATATTCTTGATATCTATTTTATTGAAAAATTTGCCGACTGCTTACGGAGCTTGGATAGGGTCAAGCAAGACCGCAAGCCTCAACAACGTATCAATATCGCGAAGGCTCTTGCTACCATTATTCTGAAATACACATCTAACGAGAAGATCTTGGAAGTAGATTTTTTTCGTCCCGATCAAGTCACAGAGAAAAAAGAATCGGAGCTTTATGTCTTTAACCAACTCGACTGGAAATTAGTGTGTATGGGGAGAGAAGAAGCTGACTTCTCAGATATTAAATGGGATTGAGGTCTAGGCGGGGAATACCATGCTTTCTTTGAAAACAATTATTCTGTTATTTGTCACTGGCTTCAGCTGCGTTAGCTTAGCCAGTGACAGTCTCTCAACCATTTTTGAAATTCCGAGAAAGATCGTCATGCTGATCAAAGGGGATAAAAAGATCAAAAAAACCCTTATCGAAGGTAAGATAACCAGAGATGATTTCGTTCTGTTTCTCATGCAGCAATTTCATATTCCAAAATCCCAACCCTATATCGGTCGTCTTCGAGATCTTGCTCAAAGTGTCTATGGGTGTGGGTATCTGAACAGTACTCTTTTTAGAATGGTGGAACATAGTGTGAAACGCTTTGGCTTTGATCTAGAGAAGCAAAGTCCCGATCAACGCTTATTTATTGCCATAGCTTTAACTACAATTTTGTTGAAAAATCACGTGGATGACGTAGTTGTCAACCTAGCACATTTTTTTAGAAAGGAAGAAATCGAAGACGCTAGACGCTATGAAATCTTTCTTTTGGACGAGCTCGATTGGGACTTCTTTTTTGACGGGATGGATTGGAGGAAGCCTCTGGTGATTGAGATTGAGAAACTTTGAACAAATTGCGAGCGCAATCTCTCTCCTTCAGGGCTTACTTTTACCCACAAGTTAGTGCCTCCATCAATTCGGTCCGCTCGTAGAGACATCTCCAGCCTCTCCAAATACTTATCATTCCCGGGTCACCATCGCTTTTTCTCCCTAAGAAACCACCGAGTTTAGCAATGATCAGAATCGCTTCGCCGAGCGTTAGTATTGAACTTACCTTCACTTTCGCTTTCTTGGCTGAAATCTTGAGGACGTTAATAGCTGTTGCGCTGAGCAGCTCGTCTGCCTTCAGCAGCGGAATTTTACGTCCAAGGTTGTATAGCCAAAAAAGATGCCAAGAAATTATTGAAAGCAGAGTTGCAAACTTTTCTAATTTACTTCGACAACTAAGCCGAGCCTTTTCAACACCAAAACCGGATTTCAAGATTCTGTGAAAAGATTCGATTGACCATCTCTTCTTATAGATATCGATGATGTTGATCGCTTGTTCGAAAGAACCGCATTCCAAATTTGTTAGCAGTCTCCAATGCAGGGCATCTTCAGCATCTGTATCTTCTAGAACTTCAACCACAGTAACAGGCACCGGAACCAATGTGCCGCTTTTTGCCTTTGTGGAACGAGCCGGAGGCTTAAGAATAGTTTTAAGTATCTTTATGCGGCATATTGCTTTCTTAGTTTTTTTGACAACTTCAATCGTCCCGGATACAGGTGTCTTAAGAAGTTTTTTTTTCGATTGTGCTGAACTCTCTATTTGCAGGACCCTCATGGGTCTTTCGATCCATACAAGAGCGGACGACGAAGCTATCGGGAGAAATGCTTATGGCCTGGAGAAGCTCGTAGATGTCAGCTTCGCGGTCTGCCACGTGAATTACACGGTGGCCCAGATCTTGCGTAATTTTTCCTGTCTTATGAAAGTGATCGATCCAACGGTAACTACTTTTTTGCTCAATAGGCAACTGCTTTATTTGCCCAAGAACATTTCTCTCGGTTTGGGAACGTTTTTTCCGAACCTCGTCATATGTAAAAAATGTCTGCTTCAATATCCCTAGAGGTACACCTTCTTGGCTTACAGCCAAGCTGGTATGCAGTAGGATACCTTTTACAGAAGTCTCATATCCAGGTTTCTATTCGCTCTCCTAAGTCGGAGATAGTTGGAAACTGCGTATAAATTAAGTCGGTGGTATCTTGGATGAGTAATATATCTCCGGTTGAAGAAGCGATTCTATCGCAAGTCCTCTGCACATGAGGTTCAATTAGATTGGTCGTTTTCACCTTATCATTATCGAAAAAACGATATGCAGCTTTGCTCTGGTCGAAACTCCCACAAGCAGCGTTGATCGATAGTTCGGGGTTCTCGGAGATCAAAGTAGACAAAGAGATCACTCTCGAAGTTAGTCTTCTATCGCCAAATTCACATCCACTCAACTCAGCAACAATACCATTGCACATATTCACACCACCACAGCAGGAACCGAATGGTATAAATTTACATTAATTTTAGTGTGTTATAAACTTGTGGGTAAAAGTAAG
>PLEQ01000387.1 GCA_003136475.1 Deltaproteobacteria bacterium | reverse complement strand
CCGAAAGCAGTGTCATCCCGAACCCCTCGACTCTGCTCGGGGCAGGCTCCGTGAGGGATCGCAGTCTTAGCTCTTGTGTCAACTGTGTCAACGTTTTAAGCCAATTTCTATATAAATCATAAAATCCCTAAACCTCATTTCTAAAAGCCGGAGTCTCTGCCTACTTTTTAATCATTCCGAAGCCGTCCTTGCTACTCTTTAGGTTCAAGGGCAGAACAGAGGACTTATCCCCAGGGGGTGGGGATAAGTCGATTCTAAAAGATTATTAGAATTTTTTTTTCTAAATAAAAATCATGAAGTGAGGAAAATATCTTTAAGAAGGAATCTTGCTCGCAAGCGGGATTGCTAGAACCAGGCCAGCCACAACCTTAATTGCAAAGAACAAAGCCAATCCCGCAAGCGTGCTAAAAGCCAAACTAGCGAGCTTCTACTGCGGGAAAAGCCGTGCTAAAAAGCAAGGGTGCCTTCGAACGCAGGAGGGGCAACGCAACTAGACCAGCCTCTGAACCCAGTACGCTTCGCGTTTGTTCCGCACGAAGAATGTTAGCGATGGGTGTCACAGACAACAGAGTGGCTCCGTTACGGTTCAGGTGCGCATTGTAATAATTGTGAATGCCTACGAACTTGTAATCCTTGTCGAGAACACCGGCACCACTGCTACCGCCCTCAGTGTCACAAGAATAGTAGAATTGATTGCCGTGACTCTTCTGGACAAAGCCCTCCACTTTGCACCACTGGGACCATTCGAGTGGGCGCATACGCGGATGCGAAAAGATGGAAATATCATCGCCCATGTTGACTTTTTCCAAGCTGATGGGAATAGAACTCGGCGGGATTGGACTGACGCGGAAGATTGCATAGTCCCGCTCTGAATTCAATTCCATAGCGACGACTGCAGTGCACTGCGACGTGAGATAACCCTCACTACCATAGGTCACACCCCAACGAACGCTATACTTTGCCTCAGAACAAGGTAAGTTCTCCCGGACACCTGCAAAATTGCTTCTTGCGAAACAGTGCCCAGCTGTTATAGCAATTCCATTCCCAAGGTGAGTTGCGGTGCAGCCGACTTTCAGTTTTCCGATGGATTGAACGCGAGGGTCGTTTGCGTAGCTGGCAGGAACTTGGACAAGATCATTATCCCCGATAATGCGACCGGGAGTAGCGCTTGCCAACAGGTTTGAACCGAAGATGCTCGAACCGAGGACCCCGAACACCACGAGGGTGATGCGTCGCAACGCAATCATAACACGCTCCTTTTCGCTGATCTTTGCTTTTTGGTTGACTGGCCAATTGTTTTATTAAGTCAACTGTGAATTCGAGAAGCTGTCAAGAGAAGCGCGTCGCCCTGCGTAGGCGAACCCGTTGTGTTTAACTAACATAACAATAATACTGAACTAACTTTTTTATTTGAGATGGGATTTGTTAAATGGCGAAGAAAATTTTTGTTGGGAATATTAGCTGGAACGTACGTGACCAGGACCTGTTCAATGCTTTCAGCAAGTATGGCAAACTTGCGGAGGCTAGGGTTATCGTAGACCAACAAACACATCGCTCCAAAGGGTTTGGTTTTATAACCTTTGAAGATAACAACGACGCCCTGACAGCAATTGCGGAAATGAACGGTGCTATGCTCAATGGACGTCCTTTAAGAATTGGTGAGGCAAACGAAAAGAGTGGTAGAAGACACGAAGAAGGCACTTAAAACAAAAAGAGTCGCTCAAGAAGATTTCATTAAGTTCCTGAGTAGCCTAGCTATCCTTATGCTTGGCATGGGCTTGTGGCTCCTAGCTGCGCCCGAGGGACTGAGTGATTCTGCTTGGCATATACTGATTATTTTTACGTTGACGATCGGAGGCATCATCGCAAAACCCTTACCGATGGGTGCGGTGTCTTTGATTGCCTTTGCAGTTGCGGTGATTACAAAAACCATTCCTCTCCAAGAGGCTTTTAATGGTTTTGGACAATCGATCGTATGGTTTGTTGTGGTCGCTCTTTTCATTGCCGAAGGCTTCAAAGTCACGGGCCTCGGTCGCCGTGTCGCTCTTTTTTTTACCGCTCTACTCGGCAAAAAAACGCTGGGTCTCAGCTACGGACTCGTCGCAACGGATCTTATTCTCGCTCCTCTCATTCCGAGTGTGACAGGACGTGTTGCCGGCATTGTGTTTCCCATTTTGCAGGGTATTGCAGAATCCTTCGGTAGCAACCCGAATTCACCCTCTGCTAAACGTATGGGTCAATTTCTAACCTTGACGGCTTTTCAAGCGACGGTCATCACCAGCGCTATGTTCATGACGGCCATGGCTGCCAACCCTATGCTTGTGGCCTATTCAGCGAAGCAAAACATGACTTTAACCTGGGGATCCTGGGCACTCGCAGCGATCGTGCCGGGCTTAGTGAGCTTGATCGTGATGCCCCTGATCGTGTATTGGATGTATCCGCCTGAAATCAAAGAAACCCCAGATGCTGCAGCTTTTGCTCGCCAGCAACTCAAAGATATGGGACGCGTCAAAAGATCCGAATGGACTATGGTTGGCACTTTAGGGTTACTTTTGTTCTTGTGGATTTTCGGCAAGGAGATCGGGATCGATGCTGCTGTCGCAGCACTTATCGGTTTGAGTATCTTATTGGTCACCCGTGTGGTCGCATGGGAGAACTTGCTAAAAATGACGATCGCCTGGGAAACCTTCATTTGGTTTTCGGTACTGCTCTTATTCGCTGCTCAACTTTCGAGTCATGGTGTGATCGAATGGGTTGTCAACCTGGTGGAACATCATTTCTTGGGTTTTGACTGGACCATTGCGTTTCCCTTACTCGTGCTTTTATATTTTTACACGCACTACTTTTTCGCCAGTTCTACAGCGCACGTCGCAGCGTTCTACGTTCCCTTCCTGCTGCTTGCGATCGGCTTCGGCACACCACCTTTGTTGGCAATGTTCGTCCTCGTCTTCTCGAGTAGCCTCTTCGGTGGCCTCACACACTACAGTCTTTCCCCCGCACCCTTACTCTTCGGTGTCGGTTACGTGCCCATCAAAACCTGGTGGCTGGTCGGCTTCGTGATCAGCGTTGTCAACATTCTCATCTGGTTTACAATTGGACCACTGTGGTGGAAAATGATCGGATTGATCTAAAGAAGAAACGCGAGATCTTAGGGCCGCTCTCAATTTTTTTTGCTTACAACTTGCCTCGCAAATTCCTGAATCTTGCTATGCGAAGCCTGCCAATCTGGTTCGCTTGGAAGAGCCACACCGTGGGCTTCGACTCCGATAAGAAGATAGTCTTGCTCCTCATGCGTAGCCAGAACATCCATCAGCGTTTCTATAACGATCTCAAGGGTGAAATTACTCTTACTGCCCTTGCCTGTATTATAGCGTTGCAAAGCTTTGCGAAATGCCGCGAGTTCCGCTTGCCAATGCTGATGTGCCGTATGTGCGGGGTACCAGGTGACAAGTGCGAGATGCTCAACAAGAACATGGGCGTAGTTCTCCAAACGTGTAATCGCTTCCCCTCTTCGAAAGGCTGCTGCATTCATAAGTCCACTCCCCGACAGGATCATGGGAAAAATGCGTCCCGAACACTCTCTATACGAACGCACACGTTCTCTGAAATTCTAACACAAAAATCTACCTAGCGACTTTCCGAAACAACCGCACCACCGAGGCAGACACCGGCATCGGAATAAAAAACCACCGACTGAGCTGGTGCAATCGCTCTTTGCGCTTGATCGAAGAGGACATGCAATTTCCCGTCAGCCAAACGTCGAACCGAACACGCTTGATCNNGAAGGAGACATGCAATTTCCCGTTAGCCAAACGTTGCACCGAACACGCCTGATCCGCTTGTCGGTAACGAATTTTTGCCAGACAGCGTAACGGCAAATCCGGTGCGGTACCCGCTAACCAAGTTTCCTCTTCAGCAAGCAATTCCACCTTTAATAAATCGGGATGATCGTGTTCCCGAGCGACATAAACGATGTTGTTTGGAATATCTTTGCGAATCACATACCAAGGATTCCCCGGCCCCCCGAGACCGAGATGCTTGCGTTGGCCGAGCGTATAAAATGCCACGCCCTGATGTTGACCGACTATCGCTTCATCCAAAGTCCGAAAGGCACCCGCTTGGGGTTTTACATAATGACTGAGAAATTCGGGGAACTTGCGTTCACCCACAAAACAAATGCCGGTACTGTCTTTTTTAGCTGCGGTTGCTAACCCGGCCTCATGTGCCAAACGGCGTACTTCGCTTTTAGGAAGAGTACCTATAG
>PLEQ01000074.1 GCA_003136475.1 Deltaproteobacteria bacterium | reverse complement strand
TTTCTACTTTTTGATGTTAAGGTATTACAACCAGATGGCACCCAAAGGTGGTTAGATCCAGAAGAAGTAGAAGCATTCGCCAAGGAAAGGGGCTTAGAGATGGTCCCAATCCTTTATAAAGGCCCCTTTAACAAAGAACTGGCCTACTCCTTAACCATGGGACCTTCAGCTTACGACCCTAACACAAAAGTTAGAGAAGGTATTGTAATTAAGGCCAGAACAGGGTGNNTCGTATATAGAAAGGTTTTTATGAAACTATACGGCGATATTCCAGAGGCAGATAAAGTTTTGATCAGAGAAATGGAAGAGTTAGAGGCGGTAGTTGATACCAATACTAACATGGATAATCTAATAAAATCCAAACTTTATGTATGTTTAGCCCACGACTATATGGATCTTCACATAGAGGAAGAAATGGAACGCCTTTTAAATAAGGCTGAATCTGCCACACCAGGACACTTCAAAGAAAAGGCAGCAAAGCATGCCGAAACAGATCCAAAGTTCGCTTGGTTGGTAACAAATTTACAAAAAATGCTTGTAAAATTGGCTAGTAGCAAANNAACTGGAATCACTGTGACGGTACATGCTACCTGCAGATACTGTGGCAAGGAATGGGAAGAATCTAATTACAGTGAATTCTACCTTTCTAGGCTACAGTGTAGGGTTTGTAAGGACAAGAACATTAAACTTAAGAAAATAGAAGATTCCAAGGTGGATTATTATGTTGGATGTCCAGATTTTCCCAAAAAAGAAGACAAAAAAGAAGAAGTCGATGATTATTCTAGTCCGGTATATCATAATCCAGACTTATACGGGTGGGGAGCAGATTAATGTGCAAGATATGTAGTGAGTGGCAAAAAGGTAAACTTACTAGTAAAGAAGCGCTTGGGGCCGTAGGCGAAGTTCTCATGGGCGAAATAGACCAAAAAGAGCTAGGCCGTATGAACGATATCATTGATAAAGTTTTAGAAAAAGAACTAATAAATGAAAATAGTTAAATTTCCAGATCCCATACTTTTTAATCGGTGCGACTTTGTTAATGAGTTTAACGAGGACTTGGAGAAAACTCTATCCGAAATGTATAAAACCATGGAAGAAGCTGGCGGTATTGGGCTATCGGCAAATCAGGTTGGTATAAACAAAAGAATGTTTGTGATGAAAAGTGCCGGACTTCCGTTATTTTTAATCAACCCCTTTGTCATATGGGAATCCTTGGAGATAGCAAATATAAAAGAAGGTTGCTTAAGTGCTCCGGGGGAGTTTCTAATTATAGAAAATAGACCGTTATATATAACTTTGAGTTACTTAGATATAAAAGGCAAATACCATACCAAAATGTTTAGTGGGTTGGAGGCGGTATGCGCAAGACACGAGGTGGACCACCTTCTCGGGATATCTTTTTTACAATCTAAAACCCTGCCGAGAAATAAAAGAAAATNNTTGCACGAAAACCGTGCCACCTAAACATATGTTTGTGGCTTTGGTAGTTCCGTTCGGTTTCACGCTATTGTTTTTAATTTCAGTTTTAAGGAAATATTATGAAAAAAGTACAAAAAATTAAGCCCTATTCTTGGTATATTCACCCAGGTATGTTAGATACAGCAATAGAAATTGTTTCTATTAATGAAGATTCTGTGGTGGTTGCGTGGTATAATATTTCTGGACATCAAAGAAAATTTTCTTTGGGTTTAGATTTTTTGAATATTAAGGATTTCGATCGTTCGCCAGNNGAACAAGGCGATTGGATTTCAGAATTGCCTAATATGGACATGAGATATTAATCGGTACAAATCAACTAGTCGCCCGTCCAGGGCGACCTAAGTCCTGAATACTGCTATTCAAAACTGATTTTTTCAGCACCGTTACTTCTTGCGAAGCTCCAGCGTTTTGTTCGAGGGTGTACCTCACCCCGGCTTTAAGAGTGTTAATAGCGGCGTTTACGTCGCGATCATGCGCAGCCCCACAGGCTGCGCACTCCCAAAACCTTACTTTTAGCCCGCTAAAACCTTTGGGACCCGTAAGGGTCCCGCAGGCAGAGCAGGTCACAGTGGAATACTTGCTGTCTACTAGCTTCACGTTTCTATCGCAGGAACTGCCCNNCTTATAGATAATGAAATTACGTAGTTGCCCAATTCCTGAGCTAGCAATACTTTTACCAAACTTTCGCGCTTGCGCGCTTAGGTTGTCGTTTGTAATGTAAACATTTTTGTTATCCCTTACAATGTCATGGCTTATCTTATGATTACGATCTTTTCGCTGATTTTTAATTTTTTCGTGTAATCTTGCAGTCTTGGCGCGGCCCTGGCCGCGCTGCACTCTCGCAAGTTGCTTGAGAGAGGCTTCGAGTTCGCGCGGGTGCGCGAACACTTCGCCTTCACTAGTAGTGATTAACGACTTAAAACCAGTATCGATGCCGATCGAAGTATTGGTCGCTAACGCGACCTGGCTGTGCTTCGCATCGAAAAGTAGCACTGCATACCAACCAGAAGCTTTCTTTAATAACCTAACGCTCGAAGCAAGTTTACCCTGCGGCAAGCCGCCAGTTAAAGAATGAAATTTTACTTTGCCGAAATTCGGCAAAGTCAAAACCGAATCTTTCATATTTAGTTTACAATCACCGCGAAAAAGTATAGAATTAAGCCTATTTCTGCTACTTTTTAGTTTTGGCTTTTTATTTTGTTTACTCCAACATTTCTCCCAAGCGCCGTGGGCGTCGTGCAACGCGCCCATCAGGGCACGCTGACTTACGCCACACTTTTTTGAGTGATTTGTTAGTAGTTTAATTATGTCAAATTCGGAATATGGCAAACCAGCATTTTTGCGAAGCTCAACCGTCTTAATAGTCCAGTTGTAAACACCGGTTAAGTGCCAAAGATTCTTCTCAAGTTGTCGCTTGAGTTTTTTGTTCATTTTTAGTTTGACATGTCGTGCTATCATCTGATATAAATATAACATGACTAAAAGCTTAAAGTCAACACCTATTTTAGTTGATTTTCAAGGCTGCCCATCCTTCGGCAGCTCAAACACGCCTTGCTCTGCTAGCGCATCCGCAAGGCTGGGATTCGCGCTTTATAGCCCGTTCCAAGGGAACGGGGCGCTCAAATGATTGAAGATTTAAATAAGTTTAGTTTAGACCGCAAGGCTTCTGTTCAAAATTGGTATACTAATCTTGGATATTTAAATGGAGATGATAAGGCCGTGGCAATGGCGGCCGTTTTCTCTGGCNNATTACGGATATACTGATATTTTTAATACCCCAGAAAACTCGCCAAACATCAGAGAGTAAAATTCTGAAAAGCCGATTTGCCGCCATTTATAATCCTTAGGTTTGGATTTGGTCTAGGAGTTTGGCAAATTACGCATTTGTATTTCTTTATAACTTTGGAGCCAATGGTTAATTCAAATTNNATTTCTCCCTAATTCCAGTTTCTTCGTATGCAAATCCTAAAATCAAGAATATTATTAGAAAAAAGCATAAAATTTTAAACATTTCTAGTTTATTCATGAAATTTTTTACACCATTTGTCGTGTTTACTGGAACCAACGGCTTCAGCGCCGCATTCGCACTTATTTGGTAAGTGTTTAGTTACCAGATCTTGATAGGGAGTTTTTGTGATCAAAAACCATTGGTGAAGCAATC
>PLEQ01000423.1 GCA_003136475.1 Deltaproteobacteria bacterium | reverse complement strand
CCCTCACTGCGTTCGGGATGACTATCTTTGAGATTCACGGTTATGAGTAGCGCAGACTCTTATTCCACGGCTATGAGTAGCGTGGACTCTATTCCCCGTCATCCCGAACGCAGTGAGGGATCGCAGTCTTAGCTCTTCTGTNNTTCGGCCTTTTATCGTGCAAAACAACAAGGGACAGGACAAACAGTAACTCGTCAGCCACTGAGTCCAGCCCGAGTTCCGAAAGTTCGCAAGGTACGCAGGAACTGGCTCTGAGACTGGCAGTCAATCCTAGCTACGACGTGGAATATAAATTCTGCAATCCGACGGAAACTTGCACCGTCTTTCGCGCAAGTGCTGGCACGACCGAGTCTCTTGTGCTCAGTGCCCCCTCTCTCTATAGTGCACGTCTGTGCAATGTCGGAACTAGCACCTGCAAGCCTTGGCAAATTCTACTTCTACACCCCGTAACGGAATTGAACCTTACAAATACAACACCCCAAGATGCATCGTCCCTTGCCTTCTCGCAAGGTGATGTGAGCGGTGTTGCTTTTTCGGCTTTTGGAGATGGAAATTTTATCGTTGCAGAGTATGCGTATGTGGATGGGTTAAGTTCCCCAACGGGACTTGGATTGGCAGCGACGGGGTTGCCAAATTTAGGAAATACTTGTTTTTTAAATGCGACTTTACAGATGATTTACAGTTCGCCAGAAATGCAAGCAGCAGTGAAAGAACTTGCAAAATCTGATCAAGATGGATATGCCAACGATTTTGCAAATAAACTGCTTGGTGTTCTAAAAGAAATGGATAACCCTTTAAGCGAAGCTCTTCCTATCAAACAAATGGAACAAATTCACGATCTGATGCAGAGTTATGACATCTATCTTGCAGCAAATGATGCTAAGAGTATTGCTACCTTTGGAGCTACTGTTGATGATAACCAAGGTGTTGGTGCTGAGTGGAAATTCAAAGCTCAACAGCAAAGCGCTGATGAATTCTTAACAAAATTTCGAAATATAATGCAAGTTGGAGTGGAATTTACCGAGTTTCGTGTTAGTCCACTTGATCACAGCGGTAAGCTTACAGTTCAATCAGAGATAAAACAAGGTAAGCCAGCAGTGATCAATCTCACTTTTGATAAGAATTATAATTCAGTGCAAGGGCTTTTGAGTAGCCGCTTTGTAAATGCAGATTCTTCAGGTGGAGCAATTACCGATAATCTTCAGCGTATATTAGCTGATCCTAAGAAAGGAATCCAGGAAATCAATTTTGTGTTTTCTGGAAGGCTTGCTAATGCTCCTGGAACTACGAAAAAAATTAAAGACACGCGCCAGATGTCGATTCCTAACGATCTTAAAATCAAGGTTCCTTTCGCAGAGAGTGGTGCAAATAATCTAACACGAGCTAATGTATTGTACGATCAAGAGATGACGCTGAGGTCTGCAATAGTGCATGAGGGCACTGCGGATGGTGGGCATTATGTCACCTACGTTTTCAATGAAGATGGTACAGTGCTAAAGTATAGTGATAGTACCGTTACGCAAATCGACGACAAAAATAAGGCTTTGGATGCCATTGCACAAAATGCAACTAGTTTACATTTTGTGAGTACTGGGGAAAGACCAGTCCCGAAAGGGGAGATTGAATTTATTGCAGAAAAATATGAAGCTGGACCTGCCACGCCTAATTCAAGGGTGACACAGGTATTACGTAAAAATCCTCAACTCAAAAGCCCCGAAAGCTCAAATTTACGCACAATCATCGGTGTGGGTGTACTCGGGATCGGCGCCAGTGCTTTGGTTCTAACTCCGGTGCTGATTACGGAAGGGCTGAAGGGCAACTTGAACTAAGTGACGCCCTGCTTCTTGAACTTCTCTAGCAGCTTCCTATAGCGATCGACTTCTTTAAGAAAGAGTGGGCGCCGGTTCGCTTCGATGGAAGAGCGCCGGGGGAAGCGTTTGCCGAGGGGGTCGACATAGTGACCATCCTCGTAGAATTCAAAATGTAGATGGGGGCCGGTCGCTAGTCCGGTTTGGCCGACGTAGCCGATAATTTGACCTTGCTCGACTTCACTGCCAACTTTGATGCCGGGACCGATTTTGGAAAGATGTTTGTAGGCTGTCATGTAGCGGCCGTCATGCCGAATTTTCACCATCTTGCCTGAGCCTCCGAAGCGACCGGCTTGGATCACTTTGCCATCACCGACAACGCGAACAAGAGTGCCCGTTGGGGCGGACAGATCGACGCCTTGGTGTGGACGACTCACTTTGAGTATGGGGTGAAAGCGGCGTTTTTGAAAATGCGAGGTGATGCGATTGTAACGGAGCGGGCTTTTGAGGAACTTACCACGTAAGCTATTGCCTTCGTCATCGAAATAGCCAATATGACCATCGACGATAAAGCGAAAGGCGGGAAGGGTTTCCCCGTGTTTTTGAATTTCAGCAGCAAGAATTTCACCAAAACCCACCTGCTGCTTACCGACCATTTGTTTTTCGACGAGTATGCTCCAAGCGTCGTGCACATTTAATTCGCGACTAAAATCGACTTGTGAAGCAAAAACTTCCGACAAAGTATAGATCAAGTCGACCGGCATGCCTGCTGCGACAGCCGAGTCCCACAAGGTGCTCGTGATTTCACCGAAAAATGCGGTCAATTCGATTTTGACTTCATGCTCGATAAGATCCGCTTGCCAGTCGCCGTCACTGTCGGAACTGACGTGCAATTCTTGTTTACCGGAAATTAGAACTTTTAAGGCTTCCAACTTCTCGCGACTCCAGGCCAGTACGACTTTGGTGCCAGGCGAGAGCGCGTTGAGGTCAAATTGTTTCTTCGAGGCATCGACGATACCGAGGATGGTTTCCGGAGCTATGCGTGCCTGAGCCAAAGTTGTGTAGAACGACGATTTGTCTTTGATATCGATTTCCTGATAGGTCAGAGAGTCTGAAGCCGGTACGGGTACCGGTGCCGCAGCTTGAGTCGCTAGCGGGGCTTGGGCATTGGGCGTTTTGGCGCCGATTTTTAAGAAGCGGCCGATAAATAGAAGGGTGANNGCATAGCAAAGCTAATAAATAGTGATAGATAAGTTCTTTTGATCATGTGCGTGACCATCCAAGTCTTTTCATTTTTTCGGCTCCTGAATGAACATCGGTCAAACCATTATGAATCGTAAGCTGTTTACCTTTGACAAGGCCATCCTGATAAATATGGGCATGACGACTTTGTGAGTAAGATCGTACCGTGTGCAAACGTGGGTGACGATAGGCGAGGTAGTCATCAAGCCTTTTTTNNAGGCTTTTTCGTCGGATGCGAGATCGACGGCATGTGAGCGCTCTGTCTGACTTTTATGCATTTTGCTTGCGAAACCGTTGAGCACGCCAAGGTAGTAGCTATTTCTAGCAGCCACCCCTTGCGTCTGTGTGGCGTCTTGATAGCTTTGCCACAGTAGGCGAACTTTGTGATAGAGGAACCAATAAACGTATTCTGCAAGTTTAACGTTTTCGGTACTGCCCAGAATTTCGATCACTTTATAATTGCAGCAGGCGTTTTTGTCGTAGAGTGAGCTAAAAATCACATGGACGGGGAAGGAACCCGTGAGAATAGATGCGAGCTTTGCATGAAATGCCGGCAATCTGAGGAGTTTATGATCGATCGTCAAGGTGATGAACGCCTCGCTTTGTGCGGTTTTGAGCTGAGCAAGGTGGTATTTTTCGCGAAGTTCAGAAACCTTATTCATCGCAGCAAGTGCCTCGTGCTCATTTGCTGAGCGGGCTAGAGCCAGCAAACGTTCCACGCGCCGGAGAAGAGCCTCTTCTTCAGGACTGATGGTGCGATGAGTGAGTTCGGCGAGTTGGGGGCAGGTATGGATCTCTGCTCTTTGTGCCCAAGCTTCGATACCAAGCAAGCGACAGGCCTCTTTGAAAAGCGCCCCATGCTGGTCATTTTGTTCCCAGACCTCTTCGACGTATTGGTGCGCGATTTCGTGTTTGAAAATCTCGATGACGACAGCCCACGAGTGTTCGGTGATTAAACGTGTGGCAAGTGCGATCGTGCGCGTCAAGGGATCCCAGTGTCCCCAGCGCGAACTCAGGTTCAGAATGCGTAAAAGCGGCTTCTTAAGACGCAGACGATAACGGAAGCAGATATCGTCGAATTCGCGATACAACTGCTGTGTCCACATTTTCTTGGCCTCTTCTAGGTATTGGGCCGTCGTCTCCAATGCGTCCCTCTTACGCGGATTACCATCTTGTCTATTTAGCTGAGAAGATTGAGATCATAGCAGAGCCAAATCTAAATGGCCACCCCAGGGCTTTTTTTTGGCGGAGCGGCAATTTGCAGATGGCAACGGTTCATGAAGCTCTCATAAGTTGATATATATTATTAAAAACAGAATGTTATATATTTGTGAGTCACGATAGGGAGTTTCATGATGCTGATGGTTAAACGTCGTATTATCCAGTCGCTTTTTGGTCTGTCCTTTTTATTGGGAGGCACAGCTTCCCTACGGGCCGATTTACTAAATGATATCGCTGAGCGTTTAGAAGATAGTGAAGACCGTGAATCTACCACCGAATTGCTAATGGAAAATAAAGTTCACTTCGATGCTAAAGCCGATGAGTTGGCCGCACTGAGAGTTCAGATGGGTATCAAACTGCTCGAGCCCCATGAATTCAAGTCGAAGTATAGTGAATTTGATCTCGACGATTTGGGAGAGGTCGTTCGTGATAAGGATCGCATCATCATTGGTAAGTCCGTAGCGGTTCTCCAAAATGTAAGTCCCCATTATTTTCAGGCTTCAACCTTTGTGTCTCAGGATTTTATGAAGCGGGTGATGACCGACACTAAAAATCGAGTTGTCGATGCCAAACACTTTATTATCGAGCAAATCAAAGATTTCAAAATTAAAATCACATCGCAGGTCCAATTCGCGAGCTATGACTTCATCAAGAAAAGTGGTCAACAACTTGACGCTGACACAGCGGCAAGGTGGGTGTCAAAATTTGAATTGCCTGCCAACCCTGCTGTCGTAACGAGTGCTCATGCAGCTGGCAAGAATATAAGCATTGGTTCTCACGGCGGCCGCATGGTTAGTTTCTATTTCGCATTGAACGATAAAGATACTTTGATGATTACGTATATGTTCTTGACGATTAAAAAAGAGCATAAGATGTTTTTATTTTGGAATAGAATTCTGGCTGAGGCTCCCGTCGAAATTCAAGAGAGCGCTCTGCTGTCGTTGACGAATCTCCGCAAGTTTTTGTCGGATCTCTAGGCGCCGGTTGGCATTTTTGACAGCGATTATTTCACTGTGCTATCGGGACTTGTGCCCGCGACAGCAAGTTTTGCAAGGTCTTCAGCTTTGAGGTGCCCAGCTAGCATGCCGAGGGTTTGCGGATCTTGTTGCCAAACGATGAGGTTGATACGATCAGAGGCGTAGGTCTGGTAGATGAATTGGTCTATGCGGCCGGGGCTTGAAGGAGAAAGATCTTCAAGACGTCCACCGAAGGCGAAGTGAAATAGAGGTTCCTTAGTATCTGTGTTTACAAATCGCGTCGCCGCAATTTTTGCTACGTCGTAGTCGATGATGGTGGCCCCGAGAGCTTGCCAATCTGCTNNCTTTAAGCATGAAGGGAGTGAATTTTAAACCAGCGTGCTTGGCAAAGAAGGAAGCCAGTTCCTGCATGTCGGAACTTGGCAAATCCAGGCGTGCGAGATCGGTGTCTTCTTCCATTTGCAGAGCTTCATAGGGTAGGGCTTGGATGGGATCAAAGCCCATTTCTTTTTTAGCAAAGTAAGTATAAAGGAAAGCCGTACATAAGATGAGGAGGATGGCTGAGACGAGCCAGCGTTGTTTTTGACCTCTGGGGCCTTCTTTGGCTTTTAAGGTTTCGATTTCTGCTCCTTCGACCGCTTCTTCAAGTTCATCGCTCCGGGCTTTGACACGGAGTTCGTGAGAATTTTCACTACTCAAAGTCAGAGCTCGCAGTTGAATCTGCAAAATATCGCGTTGGGTTCGAAAAAGCTGAGCTGCTGTTTGATACTCCGGCTTTTTCATCAGCGATTGGAATTTTTTCATGAGCTCGTCTGAAATCTGCTCATCCAGAAATTCTGGCAAATAGGCGAAGAAGAAGTCTTTTTCCGGGAGTTTTTTCATGGCTTCGTTGGTCTTATGTTCCACAGGCTCCCCTTTCTTAAAATTCTTGAAACCGATGCCAAATCTTCAACTTCATAAGAGCTAAGACTGCGATCT
>PLEQ01000379.1 GCA_003136475.1 Deltaproteobacteria bacterium | reverse complement strand
GACTTCCTGCTCAGCCTCAAGTTTCCCAACGATTCGGTTGAAAGCGTTCCCGCTCGTAAACGAGAAACGGCGCAGATTTCTTAAGAAAGTCTTCTATGCCTTGCGACCAGAATGGGTCGCTAAGATTGAATTTTTCAAAATAGCGCTCGAAATCTTCAGACCCGGTAATCATCGCCATGGGTTTGCGAACGTATTCGTATTCGTAAGGAGGAGCTCGCCACTCGAAGCTTTCGCCGCCTTCATCCATGAACGCACGAATGATTGCCAAACAGAGAGCGTAGCTTTTGACTAGCTCGTGATCCATCACGTGAATTTGGAAGCCATTGCAGACTTCACCGCGCCATTTGCCATAACTTGGCATAAAGGTGGTGGGACGCAGATTGGTGCCAGCGCTCACAGTTTTTCCAAAATCCTGTATACGGCGAACGAGATGCTCCGAGTCTTTGATATAGGGTGCTCCGATGAGCTGGAATGGCAGAGCTGTTCCCCGTCCCTCGGAAATATTGGTGCCCTCGAGCATAACGAGACCGGGATAGAGTGCGACCGCATCCCACGTCGCAAGATTGGGGGAGGTCAGAACCCATGGGCGACGGCTTTTCCCCCAGTACTCCCAAGCCTTCCATCCTTGCATGGGGATAAGATCCAGTTCGGCACCGATATCGCGATTGAAAAATCTCGCGCACTCACCGACTGTGAGCCCATGCCGCATGGGCATCTCATCGGGGCCAACAAACGAACGGCAACCCTCGTTTAAAGAGCGGCCTTCGACATAAGTACCACCCAGCGGATTGGGGCGATCTAACACAAGCACTCTTTTTCGATATTTTTTTGCGGCTTCGAGGCAAGCCCGGATCGTAGCTTTAAAAGTGTAGACCCGGCAACCCACGATCTGCAGGTCGACGATGATCGTGTCAATACCCTTAAGCATAAGCTCCGTGGGTTCGCGAGTCTCCGAATAGAGGCTATAGATAGGGAGACCGGTCCCTTGATGCCGATCATGCTGAGTTTCGATCATATTGTCTTGAACGGTAGCCGTCAGGCCATGCTGCGGACTTAGAAGACTTAGCAGACGCGGACCAAGAACCTCGCGCAGAAGTGGAATCGAGTGCTTGAAATTTTTCGACACCGAAGCTTGGTTGCAAAGTAAGGTACAATTGCCCCAAGCATCCGCCAGACGAGTCTTACTGAGAAGAAGCTCCAAACCGATTTCCATGGCCTCACCGACGTTCTAAATTGATTTGTTGAATATTGCTGAAGATAGAATGCTTGCAGAAATTTCGGAAAGAAAGAGAAAATTAGGCGACATTCTTTCCAGGTTCAGCTGGCGGTGTTGGCGGCAGCACAGAAGTCCCCTCTTCAACTTGTTCCATCTCGCCAAGTTTCTTGGCAAGGAACTCGCCAAGTCGCTTTTCTTCATCCGCTTCAATTTGAATAATCCGCATGGCGATGCCGGCGGTTTCGTTGATCGTCTCAGCTTCCTCAGGAAAGATGATTCGGGAAATTTTGCCATTAAAAAAGACCACGTCGTCGGGCGCTATTTCAAGCCAAACTTCAATGATACTCGAGGGGGTGAAAGGAAAACGTCCAGGCTGATCGGACTCCAAGAAGAAGCCCTTAGTTGAGAGGTCTTTTGTTTCAAGATCATAGTGAACATCGGAGCCGATCGACCCAAGGATCACGTGCAGCGGTTTTTCAAGTATAAGGCGAGCATTTCGCCGATGTTCCCGACCCCCCATTTTGGAAGCCTCCACGAGTGAAGTCTCCCTTCGTTATCGTCAAATGGGGGCTAAGCTTTAGTTATTTTTGTGGTTGGCGAGCTCTTCGTCGATGACTCGTTTAAAATCAGCAAAAGGAAGCGCTCCCGACAGCTTACGACCGTTGATAAAAAACGCTGGGGTACCTTCAACGCCATACTTCCGGCCACTTTCGAAATTGGCTCGAATCATATCTTCGGCTTTCTTAGATTGCTGATCGCCCTTCGCCTTGTCTGCTACTGCGGAGCATGCGTTAAACTTTTTCATATCCAATTTAAGCTTCTCGGCGCGTTTACTAATGTCGGCGTCGCCAAGCTCTCTTTGATTCTCAAACAAACTGTAATACATTTCCCAAAATTTCCCTTGGAAATGGGCACATTTTGCGGCTACTGCTGCAGGATGAGCGCGATTGTGGATCTGCTCGAGCGGAAAGTCCCTAACATACCAGCGGATTTTACCTTTATAGGCTTCGAGAACCTTCGTCGTATCCTCAAGCATTTTTGCGCAAAACGGACATTGATATTCAGAATACTCGATTATGGTAATTGGACACGCGTCGCCTTTGCAACCCATAGGCTTCGTGTCGGTCGCTTTGGGACCGTAACGGACGGGCTCATTTTCAGCTATGTTAAGCTGAAAAACCGGCTCATGCGGCTTAGGATACACGACCAGCAATTTTCCCGTTTTGATGCCTTCCATCACTATATCATCGAGGACTCTTTGCGATTCGCGGGTGCTAAGATATTCGCGAACCTGCTTTTTCTGCTCTTCTTTAGGAAGTTTGCTGAGTTGGGGGTGATCCTTGAGCTTTTCCAAAAGGTCATTAATCTCTTTATCAGAAACCTTTGTTCGCTCTTTGAGATAATTTTCCTTAGTCTTTTCAAGACTTAATTTCTTGGACTTGCTCATCTCGCCCCAGAACTGATTCAAAAATTCCTCGCGAGCCATTTCTTCGATACGATCGAACTTACGCTTCTCAAGTTCAAAAAAAGAAGACTGGTCTTTCTTCTCAGCATCACCTACTGTGAAAGCTTTTCCATTAACTGTGTACGCGGGGACATCTTGTTGGCCAGCAATGAGACTTGGTGCACCTATCACAAATGCCGACACCATGAATACTAAGCCCTTCACCCGGATCAATTGTCTAATCATGAACGGTCCCTCAAATGCATTAAATTGTCGCTGTATAATAGCCCAAAACTATAGCTATGAAAACACTTGTAAACTATACCGAAGTATTGTGATCAAAATACAGCCAAATCACAACTTATAGCAGAAATTTTTTGAGAGGATATAGTGGAATCGAAGGGCATTAGCCCTTTTTATACAAAGGAGCAGATTTTGGAGAGAACGAATAGGCAGTTGATTTTGTGGATGGATCTTGAAATGACCGGGCTCGATCCGGAGAAAGACTCAATTCTAGAAATAGCGGCAATAGTTACGGATACGGAACTGGGACTCGTTGAACAAGGGCCCGAGCTTGTCATTCACCATACCGCAAATGAATTTGACCTCATGGATCGATGGAACCAACGACAACACATCAAGTCCGGTCTCTGGGGTCGAGCCATTGAATCAGAGATTCAAACTGAAGAAGCAGAGAAGCAGGTTATCAGATTTGTAAAGAAGTTTTTTTCTAAAAAAGAGAAAGCTCTTATTGCCGGTAACAGCATCTGGCAGGATCGTCGGTTCATCATTAATCACATGCCACGTCTTGAAGAATATTTACACTACAGAATGATCGACGTCAGTTCCCTCAAGCTACTCTGTAAAAATTGGTACCCTAAATTGGCAGGTATCAAAAAGAAAGAAAACCATCGAGCTATGGATGACATCAGAGAGAGCATTGAAGAGCTCAAATTCTACCGAAACGTTATATTTAGGGCTTCCGAAGAAATCAAATTATGAAACTCAGCACCTTTGCATTAGGTTCCTTTCGCATCGCAGCTCCTGAGCGCCCTTTTAACCAAATTTCTCAAGAATATTTGGAAAGCAAGTTATCACGGGCTGAAATTGCGAACGCGGATCAATTCAAACACCCTATCCGCAGACATGAGTTTCTGATAGGACGCCTGCTCCTTCACGCCCTAGAACCCAAGCTGGGACCTGTTTTACGAGACGCATCAGGCATGCCAAACTGGCCAAAAGACTTTTTAGGCTCCATTTCGCACAAGGGCGGCTGCGTTGCTGCAGCACTCGTCTCCGCACAGGCTTACCGTGGTATCGGCATTGATCTCGAAATTCCTTCCGAGATGCCCTTAAATGTCATCGAGCATGTCTGCCGAGGCGACGAGATTTTATTGCTCAAAATNNCCTAAAATGCAGGAAACTTTGACTTTGATTTTTTCGGCAAAAGAATCGCTGTTTAAGTGCTGTTACCCGACGACCCAAATTTGGTTTGGCTTTCATGAAGCGCAGTTTTTGGCTAATAATGAAGAGACCCGTACATTTTCGATAAAACTCTTGAAGAATCTACCGCCTTTTTTTCATTCTGGGCAAGTGTTCCATGGCGCTTATCGGCATTATGAATGGGGAAAACATCGTTTCCTTCTAACAGGCATCGGTGTTCCGGCAGAATGGCGACATAGCGATTTCGAATGATAC
>PLEQ01000489.1 GCA_003136475.1 Deltaproteobacteria bacterium | reverse complement strand
AAGCTAAGCCAAGCTCCGGTTCTTTACGTTTGGTTTTCGTTCAAACACTATGATGTGGCCGCTAGGGCGACCTGTGATGCGGGCTATGAGGTGAAACAGATGGTCGTGTGGGTGAAGAAACATTTTTCGTTACAGCACCATTATTATCACCTTCAACACGAACAGTGTTTGGTCTGCATTCACCATGCTGCAAAGCCTAGTGAACTCTGGGTCGGTGATCGGAAGCAGGTTTCCGTTTGGAATGTGGACTCTGTAAGAATAAAGGAGCGGATACACCCAACAGAGAAGCCAACAGGGGTCTACACGATCCCGATTAAGAACCACACGAAACAGGGGGAGCATGTTCTCGATTTATTTGCAGGTTCAGGAGTTATTTTTGCGGCCTGCGAAAATCTGAACCGAGTTGGGCTAGGGGTTGAAATGGACCCAGTTCAATGCTCTCGAATTCTGTCTCGCATGACAGCCCTGGGGTGTGAGGCTTCTCTTGAGCGAAACATTTTCGAAGAGACATCAGCGTCCTTGCGGCGGTAACTGCACTTCTATCCTGCTGATTTCAAATAAATCTTAGAAATCTTTCTGACTTGCCGGACAAAATCTATATATTCGGAGGCCCGATCATGGGGGAAGTGATCTTTGACAACCGAATAAGCGAAAAGTTCCTCACTGCTGGTGAATTGGCAGAAGCTTTAAGTGTTTCTGTCCATACCATCAGAAAGTGGAGAATGCAGGGTAAAATTCCATACCACAAATTGGGTCGATCTTTGAGATTTCGCATTAGCGAAGTGCTGATGAAATTCAAAGGAGAACGATCGAATGAAAAGTAAATACGATAAAAGAGAACCCAAGATTCAGGAGTCCCGTTGGGGGACCTGGAGGGTTCGGTTCTATGATTTCACTCATGACGCGCATAGAGAGAAGCACTGTTCGACAAAAACGGAAGCTGAGAACTTGAGAAGGGCCATCCTTGCAGATGATGACCTGTCTCAGTGGTTTCCGGAAAATTTTGATCCTAACGATACAATTAAGAACTTTGAGGATCTTGCCAATCGTTGGCTCGATAATGGCGAAAACGTCCGCAGAATTTCTGTATCCTGTCTGCAAACGTATCGGTGTCATCTTTCGCATCACATCCTTCCAGCCTTTGGGAGTGTGCTTTTGAAAAAGTTAAAGTTGGACCATATCGAGCAACTTGCAAAAGAGATCCGCACTAAGGTTCCCATGACTCAATCCTATAAAGCGGTTAGAAAGAATCGTTGGGATGAAATTGAAAATAGTGGAGAGACGCTAAGTCTTTCCTATCAACGTGAGATTTTGACTGTAGCTTGTATGATTACGACATGGGCGAGCAAGCGTAGGCCTCCTTTGCTTTTCATCAATCCCTTCGAAACCTTTAAGCTTCCGGAAACACCAGATCATCTCTATGACTACTGGAAACTCGAAGATNNTCTGGAGGAGGGTACGAAAAGGAGACAACACGGTACCATCATGTGGGACGAAAGAAGGCGATCATGAAGTTGCAAATCCGAAATCCAGAGGAACTAAGAGACATTGTTCTCTTTGCACTCAGGACTGGAATGCGAGTTGGCGAAATAGGAGCTTTGCGCAATGCAGATGTTGATTTAGCTCAAGGCTTCATCATAGTTCGTGGTTCTTTTTCTCGACGAGAGGGAGTGCGTAAGAACACAACGAAGAACAATAAGGCGAGACGCATCGAGGTAAACCCAGATGTTAAAGCGATTCTGGAAAGGAGAAAGTTCAAACCACAGAATGAACTGCTTTTCAATATCCAGACGAACAGCATCAAGTTCTTCTCACGTACTTGCCGGTGGGCTGGAGTGAAGGAAATCCACTTTCATAGCTTGAGGCATACCTGCTTAACAAACCTCGCTAATGGCTATGGAATGGTGAAGGCTCTTCCGCTTCCGAAGGTCCAACAGATTGCTGGTCATTTGGATATCAAGACAACGATGAGGTATGTCCACAACGATCTCATCAACGAAACGGCGTCCCTACAAATATCGCGGGAGGACAGGAAGGCTCAGAACGAAGAGAAGCGATCTTCGACTTTGCCTGCCCCGGCGGTTGCAAAAGCTGGCGATGAGCACGTTCTGGGGGATGTCGTACCAATAAGAAAAGGGCTCAGACTCGTCAGTTCCGCTAAGAACTAAGTGACGATTCTGAACCCTTAACTTTTTCAGTTTTTAAATCCGGGGCGCGAGCGCCCTGAATTTTTTGCTGTAATTAGAGTGTGTTTGACCGAATTCGGGGCGCAAATTCGGGGCGCAGAGCCTCAGTGACTTTGTAAGCCACCGAAACTACAGACGGATTCTTACATCATCCCGTCCATGCCACCCATTCCGCCCATANNAGCACCACGGCCGCCGCCGCCAGAAGATTTCTCTTCTGGTTTTTCAGCAACCATAGCTTCTGTAGTCAAGAGTAGACCTGCGACAGATGCTGCATTAATGAGGGCAGTTTTGGTAACTTTAGTGGGGTCGATGATACCAGCTTGGTAGAGGTCTTCGTAGGTTTCAGCAAGAGCGTTGAAACCGAAACCATCTTTACCAGCGCGAACCTTATCCACAACCACTGCTTGCNNGAAGTTTTCCGCTTCGCTTTTTGATTTCAAATTGTCGAGAACATGTTGCACACGGATCAGAGCAACACCACCACCGCAAACGATACCGTCTTGTACAGCGGCACGTGTGGAGTGTAGAGCGTCTTCAACGCGAGCTTTTTTCTCTTTCATTTCGGTTTCTGTAGCGGCACCGACTTTAATAACCGCTACACCACCGACCAATTTCGCGAGACGCTCTTTNNTTTAACGCGAGCTTCGATCTCAGCTTTCTTGCCTTTGCCATCGACAACTGTTGAGTGGTCTTTGGTGATCGTAATGCGTTTAGCTTGACCAAGGCCGTCCATGGTCATGTTTTCTAATTTGTGACCGAGCTCTTCACTGATCACGCGGCCGCCTGTAAGAATAGCAATGTCTTCCAACATAGCTTTACGACGATCGC
>PLEQ01000105.1 GCA_003136475.1 Deltaproteobacteria bacterium | reverse complement strand
TGGCTTGCATACCTTGCCAATAGATTTCTCTAAAATGATCGAGGCTCTGGGCTGCGTCGCTAAAACGGATGCTCAGATCTTTTGCAGCTTTCTTAAGGGCTGTGCGGACTCGCTGCTCATAGGCAGAGTCAGCAGCCAAGTCCAACCAAACCGTTTCGCGGTTGTAAAGCCGTTCACCATCGTAGCTCTGCCAATTTTCAGCCAGCGGATGAAAGCGTATAAACTCTGCGACGACCAAACGTTCCGCACACCACGCTCGGTAAGCTCTATAAGCACGGTTCAAAAATTCCGGGTCTTGACTCGAGAGGAGGGGGCCGCCGTAACCATAGGGACTTTGGATGTCAAAGAACGGAGTGCCCGGAATAGGTCCCAGCAAAAACGGAAAATAGAAAACGTGTGCAGCCTCTTGATAGAGAAAAAAAACGGGTCGCGTCGCACCGCACTCCCGAGCTGCATCCGCTACAAGATAGGACGGATGAAAGCTTGGCAAACGGGAAGCGAGGGGAATTTTTTCAAAGATTGAAACCGCTGTTTCAAAATCAATGAGCATCCGACTCCCTTATTTCTTCGTCTGCTTGGTAATCTTTATGAGCGCGCTTGCCCAGCAGGGACCAATAGCGGAACGGTGAAAGACCCGTACCGGGGCGCTTCAGTTCCAAATTATGGATGGTGAAGACGTCATCTTTGCGAATGGTATCGGCGGCAACAATGCTGCGACGAGCGATGTCAATATTCTTAATCTCGGATGGCTGGGGAACTTTTAGACCCTCACCTAAGGCCAGCGTAATCTGTCGCACGTTCTTCACCAATTCGCACAATTCATGGGGTGTGAGGGAGGCTTTGTGATCAGGGCCTGGCAGGTTTTGATCCAAGGTAAAATGTTTTTCAATAAGCCTTGCGCCCATTGCCGCTGCTGCCAAAGAGATGTGTATACCCGGCGTATGATCCGAATAGCCCACCGGTAGACCAAACGCTGCACGCATGGTGTGCATGGCGCGGAGATTCACATCTTCATAAGGTGCCGGGTATTCGGTTGTGCAATGCAGCAGGGTAACATTTTTGCGTAGGGCGCGTTGACCTTCTGCAGAGGCAAACGCTGCTTGCAAAGCTTTAGCGTCGGTCGCTGGCACTGGGTCTTGCGTCACATAGCAGAACGCGAGGAGGCTAAGAGTTTTTTCGATTTCGCTCAAGCTTGCCATGCCTGTCGATAGAATCAGGGCTTTGCCACTGAGACCGGCGTCGTAGATGAGGGGTGCGTTGGTGAGTTCCCCCGAGGCAATTTTGAATTTATCAAGGCGCATTTTTTGATCCAAAAACGCCAGACTGTCGCGGTCAAAAGGTGTTGAGAGAAACTTGATCCCCCGTTTTTGACAGTGTTCTTGGAGTTGAAAATGGTCCTTTTCTGACAGCTCAAGTTTTTGAATCATTTCAAGCTGCGAATCCTGCTCACCGGTCATCCGTTTTTGATACTCAGCTTTGGCAGCAAAGCGACTCACAACTTTGGCGGAGTTGAAGGTTTGAAACTTAACATAATCCGCCTGAGCTTCTGCGGCAAGATCGATCAAGTCCAAAGCCATGCTCAGCGAACCGTTATGATTGACGCCAGCTTCAGCAATAATTTCAATTTTGGTGTTCATGAGTTTTCCTTGCTTGCAAAATGGATGCGTTCACTAGAGGCACCAGTAAGCCATGCCAGACTTAGCAAAGAAATCAGCGCGCAGAATACTTTTGACATCGACAACCAGGCCTGGCGCTCTCAGCTTGGCAAGCCAATCTTGCGGAGCGCGTTTTTTGTAGGCACTGTGCGCTACGGCAAGGACGACGGCGTCGAGTTGGCTAAGCTCCTCATCGGAATGAAGGGAAAGACCGTATTCATGTTCCGTCTCGGCTCGGTCTGCAATGGGGTCATGGATGAGAACCTCTACACCATAGGATTTTAGCTCGTCAACGAGATCTTTGACTTTGCTATTGCGAATATCTGGGCAGTCTTCTTTAAAGGTAAAACCGAAGATGCCCACACGGGAGCCTTTGATGGAGCATCCGTTGTGAATCAGTTTTTTGACGGTTTGTTCACCGATATATTTGCCCATCGCATCGTTGATGCGACGCCCGGCCAGGATCACTTCCGGATGAATGCCTAAGGAAATAGCTTTGTAGGTGAGATAATAGGGATCGACACCAATGCAGTGACCACCGACAAGGCCCGGTGTGAATTTTAAAAAATTCCACTTGGTGCCGGCAGCTTCCAGAACATCCGACGTAGCAATGCCGATCCGGTCGAAAATCAGCGCGATTTCATTCATGAGTGCGATGTTGATATCTCTTTGCGTGTTTTCGATAACTTTCGCAGCTTCGGCTACCTTAATACTCTTGGCTTTAAAAACCCCGGCTTTGATCACGGAGCCATACACTTTTGCGATGCGTTCCGTGACTTCTGGAGTATCGCCTGCGACAACTTTAATGATCTGTTCGAAAGTATGAACCTTGTCTGCGGGATTGATCCGTTCCGGTGAGTAGCCGATGTTGAAATCGGTTCCACCTTTGAGCTTGGCGCCAGCCTCCAGTATGGGCAGGCAAACTTCCTCGGTGGCGCCGGGATAGACGGTCGATTCAAAAACTACGATATCGCCTTTTTTTAAGACGCTAGCGACGATTTGCGAAGCGCTACGCAAGGGGGCAAAATCGGGCTGATTGTGATTATCGACGGGTGTGGGAACAGCGATAATATGAAAATTGGCCTCACGGAGATCCTGCGGATCACTGCTAAAAAAGATCTGCGAGCGGTGCAAGTCTTCGCGACTCACTTCACCCGTCAGATCGATGCCATCACGCAGCTGGGCAATGCGACTCACCTTAATGTCAAAGCCGATGACCCTTGCGAATTTGCCAAAAGCAGCAGCGATAGGCAGCCCAACGTAACCTAAACCAACGACCGAAATTTTAGCATCCATGTCTTTTCCGACTTTCGTTTAGTGAATAAGTGGCACGCCCCTTCTCTCATGAGTGAGTGGCAAGGTACCATTCGACAAATTGCGGAAGACCTTGGTCGATACTGACGCCTGGCTTGTAATCTAAGTCCTGCTGGGCCTTTGAAATATCTGCGGAGGTCACCGGGACATCTCCCGCTTGCAGGGGCATGAGTTTGCGCTGAGCTGTTTTGCCAAGCTTGCGTTCGAGAAGGTCCACCATATGCATTAAGTTCTCTTGCCGACCACATGCCAGATTATAAATTTGACCCTGTTGGGCCTTATAAAGAGCCGCGCGGATGCCTCTCACAATATCGTCGATATAGGTAAAGTCGCGTGTCATCTTGCCATAATTGAACACCGGAATGGGTTCGCCCCGCAATATTTTCTGCGTGAAGGAAAAAAGCGCCATATCCGGTCGTCCGTAAGGTCCATAAACGGTAAAAAAGCGCAGGCCGGTTGAGGGAATTTGATAGAGATGACTGTAACTCTTAGCGACCAGTTCATTAGCGATCTTGGTCGCAGCATAGAGACTGATGGGGTTTGCAACGTCTTGAGTTTCCGAAAATGGCAGCGTCTTATTGTTACCGTAGACGGAGCTTGAGGAAGCGTAGACAAAGTTCTCAAGGACCGTGGTCTGCCGCACGAGTTCTATGAGATTTTGAAAGCCGACTATATTGGCGCTAATATAGGCCTGGGGATTTTCTATAGAGTAGCGGACGCCGGCTTGCGCCGCCAGATGNNACTGCCAGATGCACCACGTGCGTGGGGCAAAAATTTTTATAAGCCTTGCCAAGACCTTCGGCATCCTCCAAGAAACCTTGGGTGAATGAAAAGTTCTTATACGCTGCGAGTTGCTTCAGACGCAGCTGCTTGTAGAAGGGATCATAGTAGTCATTGATGCTGTCAAACCCGTAGACTTCATGGGCTTCGTCCAGCAGACTCTTAGCGGTATGGTAACCGATAAAACCAGCGGCACCTGTTAGAAAAACTTTCATCAAGCCAGCTCCTTCCCTAGCCACCTTAGAAGTGTGGCTTGCTTCTCCACGAGCTCACGCATATTTTTCTCGCCAAGCTTTTTCCACATAGGCGTTCCAACGCGAGGCCATCGTCATACCGGCAGGTAGGGAGTTTGGCAGAGGGACACCAAAGCCGCGTTTTGCAAGACGCGAAAGTTTACCGGGGACTCGGCGTTCGAGAGCGGAGCGTAGGAGAGCCTTGCACTGACCTTCCCGAACTTTATAGGAGAGCGGCAACGACAAGCCAAAAGCCACAATCCGCCAATCCAAGAGTGGGCTACGCGCTTCAACACTGTATGCCATAGTGCCGCGATCCACTTTGACGAGGACATCGTCACGCATATAGGACACCAGGTCGAGTGCCGCAATTTTTTCTAGGGGCGAACGC
This sequence comes from Deltaproteobacteria bacterium, assembly GCA_003136475.1. Lineage (GTDB taxonomy): Bacteria > Bdellovibrionota_B > Oligoflexia > Oligoflexales > Bog-1112 > BOG-1112. The sequence goes on along the minus strand of PLEQ01000105.1, from coordinate 8,889 downwards.
TCGTTGAGCGCGTCCCACGCATAGCTGGGGTACCACGCTCGGACCTGCTCCTCAAAACTATGACCTTGGAGTAGAGCTTGATCCGCCTGCGATAAAAATCGCTTCGGCGTCACAGCGACAATAGCATCATAGATTTCGCTTTTGGTGCGACTGCGCAAGACTTCGAGAAAACGGGTGATCTTGGCATCCAGATTGTTGGGATTCGAACCTGTCGATTTCACGAGTGCGCGCATAAGCGGTTGGGCAGCACGTGCGCCCATGACGGAGCCTAGAAGTCCTCCGAGGCCGGGAAGGCGTGCGACGGCCTGACGGTATTTCCAAAAGCGCTCGGGAAAAGCAAAACGCGGGTAGCCTAGAAAAACTTCATCGCCTCCGTCACCAGTTAAAATAACAGTGACTTTCGATTTAGCAATTTCGGAAATAGCCAGGATGGGAATTTGCGAGCTATCGGCAAAGGGCTCATCATAGTGAGTCGTCAAAATTTTAAACTGTCGTTCAAAATCAGCGGATGCTAGCTGCAGCAGCTCCAAGTCAAAACCGAGTTTGGCACAGGTATCCTTCGCAATGGCCGATTCATCAAAGTCTTGGTCGCTAAAAGCTACGGTAAAGGCTTTGACCGAAGATTTTTGCTGCGCTGCCAGACTGGCGACAACGAGACTCGAGTCTATACCACCGGATAAAAAGACTCCGACGGGCACATCGGCAACCGATCGCAAAGCGGTGGCATCATCGAGAAGGTGGAGAAAGTGGTCGATAGCCTCATTATAGGAACCGGTGAAGCGTGTGCCATAAGCGGCTATTGGATCCCAAAATAATTGTGGTTGGGAGATTTTATAGCAGGAGGCATTGAGATCGATTTCACAAAAGGATGCCGCAGGGACTTTGCTAATTTCTTTATAAATAGTTTTGGATGCGGGAATGTAACCGAGCCAGTGATAAAAGGCCAAAGCTTCATCGTCGAGGCTTAGGGGCAGACCCAATTCACGAAAAGGTTTGAGTTCAGAAGCAAAGACTATGAGGTCTTCGGAGCTGCGGTAGCAATAAAGGGGTTTCTTGCCTAGGCGATCCCGGCTCAGGAGAAGTTTCTTTTGCTGCTTATCGAGAAAGGCAAAGGCCCACATGCCATTCAACTGTTCCAAATAGGCAGTGCCCTGCTGAGCGAGTCCGACGAGGAGAACTTCGGTATCGGTTTCGCTTTGAAACTGAACTTTTGTTTGAAGTTCGGTGCGCAAGGAGTTGTGGTTATAAATCTCACCGTTAAAGATGATAGCGTACTCTTGCGCAGGCGTGCTATAGAGCATCGGTTGCCGACCACTGGCGCGCAGATCCAAAATCGAAAGTCTGCGATGGCCCAGCCACAGCTCCCAATCGGCTGAGAGCTCGGTAAGAGAGAATGCAAAATCATCCGGGCCGCGATGCGTGACACTATGCAAAGCTCTTAGAAAACGGGCTTCGTTCATGGTGCCCGGCCGGCATATCACCCCTAAAATTCCGCACATAACTCAACCCGAATGACAGTGTTCCGAGACCTCAATAAGACTGCTGAATCGTATGTTATTGCAAGTTCAAGAGGGAATCGTATACGTTAAAGATCTGTTCGACAATAATAGATTCAGCAAAGTTCTGCTCAACATCCAGACGTGCTGCACGGGTGATAGTATCCCTGAGTACCGGCTGGTTGAGGAAGTCGAGACAGTAGCTGCCAAGCGTAGCAATATCTCCGAACTTAGCCAGCAGACCTGTCTGATTATGCTTGATAAACTCTCGCACCCCTGGGACATCAAAAGCGACGATCGGTCGTCCAATCGCAGCCGCCTCGAGTAAGGCCTTGGGCAAACCTTCCCGGTGCGATGGGAAGACAATGAGATCGGCTTCTTCATAAATTTCTTTCATGCGCTGGCAATGTCCCACGAAGTCCAAAGCTGGTGCTTGTTTTTTTAAAGCTGCAATGTCAGCGGGACTGAGACAAAAGGGATTGCCGGGATCGGGTCCTCCAACAATGAGGAAGCGGTGGGCCAGGCCTTTGCTTTTCAGGTACTGACTCAGTTCAGCAGCTTCAAAAATGCCTTTTTCCCGAATCAGCCGTCCTGGAAGAAGCAGGGTGAGTTCGGAGGTGTTCATTTTGAGTTTGGGACTAAAGGGAAATTTCTGGATATCAAGCCCTGAGCCGCGAATGAGCGAGACATGATTCTTTGCGATGCGAATATCTTCGAGCACCCATTTAAAATCGTCTTGGTTCTGCACAATGAGCCGTGAGCGGGGCGCGCGCATGAGAAAACCGTAGATGCGAGTGATTAGGAGGCGTCCGATTTGATGCTTCTTGCGCTCGGATGAAAACATGCTGCCCAGGCCAGACAGGGCAAAAACACAGCGGCGGCCACTTAAACGCAAGGGTAAACCACAAAACAGAATGGGGAGTATGGTCACTAAGTGAAAGACTACGACGGCATATTCTCGCTCGAGTTTGCGCGCTAGGCGCAGCATGAAGAAGAAAGTGCGGAAAGCGGTGGTGAGGAAATTCTTGTGGCGATTGAAGGGGACGGCCTGCCATGCGATCCCATGTTGGTGCAGTTTAGCCAGTTCATCTTTGTCAGCTGAGGGCGACAGGAGCATGATTTTTTGCTGACGTCGTCTGGCTTCCAAAGCAATGTTCCAGCGATGACTGAAAAAAAAACTCGTGTTGTTGACTATAAGAATGATGACTGAGTTTTGTGGGAGTTCTGTGGGTCTTGTCATGGGAGCCCTTAGTGACGCAAAATTCGGATTTATCTCGCGCCTCTAACCAGGCAAAACACAGTTCGCAGGATGATCCGGATGTCGAGCGCTAGACTACAATTACAGATATAGAATAAATCATAAGCCAGTTTTTCAGTCATCTCATCGACAACGCCTCGGGTATAGCCCTGAGTAATTTGGGCATGACCGGTTAAGCCGGGACGTAAAAAATGCCGCAGATCATAGAGGGGGACCTTCCGCATCTTTTGGGCAAAGTCGGAGGCTTCCGGGCGTGGCCCAACCAGCGACATGGTTCCGAGCAGAACATTCCACAATTGCGGCAATTCATCGATATGCAGTGGCCGCATCAGTTTGCCAATTCTGGTCACCCGCGGATCATTGATGGCTGTCGAAACGATTTCCTTTTCATGGGGATTGAAGACCATGGTGCGAAACTTAAAAATTTTAAAGGACTGACAATAGCGTCCCATCCGCGATTGGACGAAAAAAATCGGTCCTGGGCTCGTGAGCTTGATCCCGAGGCTAATCAGAAGGAACAGCGGAGACAGCAGAATGAGGGCAAGAGCGGAGGCCGCGACGTCGATGAAACGCTTGGCCAGACTAAAGAAAATAGGACGGGTGTCAATGCCCTCGCGTAAGATCCAATTTTCCGAAATATGGTTGATGGGGACCTTTTCGAAGAATTGAATATAAAAGCTTAGCTCATCCAGCACACGGCAACCTCTTTGCAAAGCTTGCAGGGCGAAAGCGATCATTTCGGGATCTTCAAGGGCGCTTTTGGCGACGACTAAATTGGGCACTTTTACACGCTGAAGACTGCCAATCTCGACGGAGCTGCCGGTGGGAAAAATCTCGTGCGTCCAATCGACGTAGGAGTAGTAACGGTTCTCCCGACGGTTCCTGAGACAGTAGTCCTTGATGTCGTCACTGCAATCCGAGTTCCCAAGTATAGTGAAGCGGTAGGGATTTTTTCTCAGAAAGCGGCTCAGGGTAAATTTAATAGCCGTGATTCCCAAATAGGAAACTGTGCTGCCGTACATAAAAGACAGGCGTCCGAAGACCTCATAATAGGTAAAATACACAACCGCTAAGCTTACCATTAAGGCTACGACCGTAGCAAAGGCTCCGATACCAAAGATATTCGACTTCGTGAAGCGCTTCGGCCGTTCATAGTAACCNNTGCCCATACCTAAGGCTAAGAGGACGAAGAAGACTGTAAAAACCAGAGCTGGCGCCAGATTTTGATATTTCCAAGTTCCCCAAGCTTCATAGGGCGTCGACCAGACGCCGATCGTATAGAGCCAAAACACCACGAAGAGGTCAAAGAGCACCCAAAGGGCTCGGTAGGGGGTCAGCAAAATATCTGTGAGATTGATGGAAAAGGAATTTGCGAGATTAGGTTCTACTCGCGTTTCTTCACTTGCGACTTTATCAGATTGAGGTACAGAGAGAGTGATCATTCTATGAACAAACCTCGCGAAGATTCTACTGGATGCAAGTTATATGCATCCATTCTAACATGAACTTCGCGAGATCGAAGTACTTTTCAGCGGCTTTAGGCCAAGGCACCATACGCATGATAAGCGCAAAAAAAAGGGACGCTCTCAGGCTTCTTGAAATTCTTGAACAAGCGGGTTATGACGCACGCTTGGTCGGAGGCTGTGTGCGTGACCAACTCTTGGGACGCGAACCCAAAGACTATGACATTGCAAGTTCCGCAACGCCTGAGGAATTGCTGACACTCTTCAAAAAACGTCAAATCCGCACCTTAGTTTATGGCAAAGAACACGGCACCATCACACCCATCATGGCTTCCGGGCCCGTGGAAATCACAACCCTACGCGAGGATGTAAAAACTCACGGTCGTCACGCAGAAGTTGCGTTCCATAAGGATTTTAAAACCGATGCCGCTCGGCGTGACTTTACGATCAATGCGATGTCCCAAGATCGACGCGGACACGTCTTTGATTATTTTGAAGGCAAAAAACATCTGCGCGAAAAACGTCTCGTTTTTGTCGGTGAGCCGGTGGTCCGTATCCAAGAAGACTATTTACGGATCTTACGTTTTTTCCGTTTCCAATCACGCTTCGGGATGCGATCGAATGCTCAAACCTTGAAAGCGATCGCGGGTCAAGTCACGGGCCTGACTCAGGTGAGTCACGAGCGCATCACCTCCGAAATTTATGAAATCTTTAAAAGCCCGCTGCTCGCCCCAACTTTGAATGAGATGGCAAAAACCGGGGTCTTGAGTTTTGTGTTTCCTGGCTTTCAGCTGCTTAAGCTACTTGAGCGCAGGCAGTGCCTCCGGCTTCTTGAAAATCTGGCGTGTATACCGGTCGCTTGCCGTTCGCAAGCGCGCATCGCCATGCTCTTGGCATTTAGCGGTCTGCGTAGAAAGTGCCTGACAGCGGACAAAGTCTCGAGCTTACTTTCGGACCTCACTGAATTCAAAATCCGTCCGAGCAACAAGGAACAGAAACTTATCATGGCTCTATTGGAAGCTCTGCCGCTGCTGCCCAAAGTCAAAGCCCGACGTGCGGAATATTTGCTCTTTGTCGACGCGAGCGATCAGGCGACTGAGGGTATGTTTATGCCGGTGGTCGTACCTTTTTTAGAGGTCTTCTATGCCCGATCCTCACTGCGGCTGAGGAAAATTCATAAAATCGTCGAAGCGGAGACCCACTTTGGCTGGCGACGCAAGAGCTTGCCGATCGATGGCAAAGGTCTCATGCAGGGATTGCAAATTGCGCCGGGGCCCCTGGTCGGGAAGGTGTTGGAAACCCTCCGTTATGCCTACCTTGATGGCGAGTGGGAGACGGCAGATGAAGCGCTGCGCTGGTTGATGAATAAGCCGCTGAGCTAGGTCTTTAAGCAGGCTAAATAGCTGTGGACAGTCTTCTCCAAGCCCCAGTAGAGGGCATCGCAGACCAAGGCATGACCGATGGATACCTCATCGATAAAGGGAATTTCCGTCACCAGGTGCCGGAGGTTTTGGGTGTTCAAGTCATGCCCGGCATTGAGGCCTAAACCAACGGCACGCGCTTTATGAGCAGCATGTTTATACAATTCCGTGACCGCAAGCTGCTGAGGTCCACCATAAGACTCGGCGTAGGCCTCGGTATACAATTCAATGCGGTCCACTCCTAAATTTTTCATCAATTCGAATTCACTATCCTGCACCGTCTTGGGTCCGATGAACAAAGATACGCGCACGCCTGTTTCTTTCAAACGTCTGATCAGGGGTCGCAAGATCCCTTCGTTCGCCTTCACTTGCCAACCTGCGTTGGAAGTCAGGACGTGGGGGGGATCGGGTACCAAGGTGGCTTGGGCGGGTTGAACTTCACGGATGAGTGCGATGAATTTATCAGACGGGTAACCTTCAATGTTGAATTCCGTCTTCAGCGCGGGTGCAATCTCATAAATATCTTTGAAGCGAATATGACGCTCATCAGGGCGAGGGTGCATAGTGATACCCTGCGCCCCAAAACGCTCGATATCCAGGGTGACGGTCTTGAGATTGGGCAGCTGGCCGCCGCGGGCGTTTCTTAACGTAGCTATTTTATTCACATTGACGCTCAGACGGGTCATAAGATTTCCCTTTCAATGGATGAGTCCTGCTTTTACGGGGAATTTTTAAAATTTTCAAGGTCCCTGGCGGAGACAATGATTTCCTATGTCTCGGAGCACACCTTCCTGGCAGAACTCAGCTGACTAAGGGACAAACGATAGGCCGGTTATCTTTTAAGCGAATTTGGACGTTCAAAACTTTATCTTTGATATCTCGCAACGACACGACTTTATCACAAACGCGAATCCCACAGTTGGGACTAAAAGATTCGAGGATATCGATTCTGGCTTTTTCATCATAGATCCGTCCGGTCTGCAGTTTCGCAAGATCATTCTCAATCCGCTCCAGAAAACCTTTAAGGCGGTTGACGCGTTCGGTAAGAGCCTCTCGCTTCTGTTTTTGGGACTCACTGAGTTGGTTATCATTGCGAAATTGCAATTCCCGCAGATTCGCGGTTTCCTGTTCTAAAAGTTTCTTCGCCTTGCCCTGACGATTCTCCAACTGCGTCATGCGAAAGGAGTTGATGAGATCATTGCCCATCCGAATCCGGGTCGTCGCTCCGCCAGTCAAACCTAGGTTGCCGCAAAGGATCTCCTTCTCACACATGATGTTCCCACCCACAATGAGCCGGCGTGCGCCACCTGTGACATGGATCGTTTTGGCATAGATCTCACAGTTGATAATATTTTCGCGCACCAAAACGTCTTCGGTGCAGAAAATTCGGGAGTTTTCGAGGAACTTGCTGGTCAATTTGCCAGAGATGCGTCCATAAACCAGGGATCGAATGCCTTCATCGACGACAAGATTACCCTTTATGTACACGCTAGCTCCGAAAATACCCCCGGTGATGTTAACATCACCAACAATTTCCAAAACGGAACCAGGCAGTACGGAACCCGCAATGACAACATCGCCTACATAGCGAACATTTCCCGACTTGAAATCGATGTCACCTTCATGTACGAAACGCGGTTTGAGCGAGATATTCTTTTCACTAATTTCCGGAATACCATCCCGTATAGCATAGAATTTCTTAGAATCCGCACTGCTAATACCCTCACCCAATTCAATCGCAAGGCGCTCTGGGGAATCCACCTCGACGACCTCACCGAATACATTTCTACCCGGCACCCCTTCTTTGGCATAGGCTATGCGCGCCACCNNGCTCCGCCCATCATCGCTTACGCTGTCAAAAGCACTCTGCAGAAAAGGCGATTGCGGTGCTTTTGCAGAAACTCCCCGAGCGACGACGACGCCATTGAGATTGGTTTGCTTCGCTATATGCTCTTCGACGGTCTTCCAGATTTCGTCCGACTCCCCATAGCGCATGCCGGCTTTGCGCATCTCATTCTGAATCCACTGTCGTCCGATCGCAAACCGTTTGTACATATTGGGATCGAAACCATCGATCGTGGCCTCCAACTTGTCTTCGGAAATGGCAAAGAGCAAATAGACTTTCTTTTCCGAACCCTCGTGCACCTGATGAAAAGAAATATCTTTGGTGNNGATCAAAAAAGGTAGAGGCATACCGACACCCACGCGCGCCGGTCCACGCACCGCAGCAGCAAGCAGTTTTAAAAAATCATCAAATAGCAAATAGTAGAGCAGACTGTGTTTTTGCACCGCACTCGCAATCGTTTTCTTAATCGCGTTGTAGAAGGTCTGACGCTTGCTGTCGTTCACCAAGATATACGGATTATAAATCCGCACGCAGATATACCGATGGACGGAGTCGACAAAAAAAGCATATTCTTTTTTCTCATCAACCGTTTCATCCAAGGCTTCGATCGGAAAACGCACGACCGGTATACCTAAACACGCTTGAACCCAAGCAAAATGCAAGAGCGCATGATTGGCTCGCCTTTTCTCCTTCGCTTCCAGCAGAAAATGATCGATCGCTGCTGTAAGGAAGCAGAACGGCCAATNNCAAGGGCCCAAGAGAGTTGAAGGAAATATCGACGATCGAACTTTCATCGTCATCGACTGGGGCATGGATCTTAACACCTCGAAGGTGCGGGGCACCACTCGCCACGACTATCGTGATGGTATCTTCCATCTCCTCATCGCTCACAGCCAATTGCTCCCACGTCTCTTCCAATTCCCGATCAAAGAATAGAAAAAAGGCGGCATTACCGTTGGCGATTTCTTCCTCAGCCTTCCGCCTAGCCCGCTTCATCAAGCTTGACGGTGGGCTCCGCTCTTCCAAGCAGTGCACTCGTGAGACTTCACAAAGCACTTGCAAGTGCGCACGGATGTACGACATCTTTATCGAGTCATCATTCATAGCGGTGTCCTAGTTAGGCGCCATAATTTTTTCAAGATATTCATTCAAAGCTTTCTTAACCACGGCAAATTCATCATGCAAATCCTCAAAGTATTTTTCTAGAATTGGAATTTCTTGCGTCTCTGCCTGTGTCGACAAGTCACTCGAAATATCGATCATCCGCATAGCACCGACCACACTGCAGGTACTGATCATACGGTGGGTTTTCGTCTTAAGAAAGATCCGGTCATGACTCTCAGAAAAGCTTTTAATTTCGAGAATGTCTTTCAGTCCGGTGTCGAGAAAGCGTCGAATACTATCC